>JANMIM010000097.1:0-7160 GCA_031375795.1 Bacteroidota bacterium | reverse complement strand
GGGTGGGGCTCAGGTTTTGGGCCAGGCCGATTTTGTGGAGGAAATACAGATCTGAGGTCGCGATGTCGCGGGCGGGCTGGTCTTGGTAAATGCGCAAAAGCAAGGAAATCAGGCCCTTGGGGATCATCGCGTCGCTGTCGCCGTAGAAATGGAGCTGATTGTCCTTCACTTCATGGTGCAGCCACACCTGGCTTTGGCAACCGCGCACCTTGTGCTCCTCGTCCCGAAATTGCTCGGGATAGGCCGCAAGGTCCCTGCCCAATGCAATGATGTATTCGTATTTGTCCTCCCAATCGCCCAGGAACTCAAATTCCTCGATGATCTCGTCCTGTATTTCTTGGATGGTCATGCCGCCTATTTTGGTGCAAATTTAGGGAAAATGGGCTTGGAACGTGTAATTACCACCAGACATTTCCTGCTGCATCTTTGGGGTAGAGGATCTGCCCGTAATGTTTCTCCAGGCGGCTGCGGGTGTCCACCGAAAAATTGTTGCCCGCGACGTAAATCGCCTTGAGATTGGGCAGCTTCAGCAACTCCTTTGGCAACGATTGCAGCTTATTGTGGTTCAGGTTCAAGATTTCCAATGATTGAAGCTCTGCCATCCTTGGGCTGAGTTCAAAGATTTGATTTTCGGAGAGGTCGAGCCGCTTGAGCGTGGTAAATTTGAGCATGCACGCAGGAAATTCCTCCAATTCCTGATGCCGCAGCGTCAAGGTGGTGAGTTTTTCAGGTTCGTTGAAGGGCAAATGTTGGGCAAGGGCATCGCAAATCCATTGGTCGTCGGTAGGTTTTGGAGGTAGAGCATCTGGATAATTGGGCCATAGCCGAAATTCAAGGCGGATGGAAATCCACGCCAAAACAGGCTTCCCGTTTAGGATGCCGGGCGTATACGGGAGTTGATTGATCCTGTCTACTATTGCCTTGGTGAGGATGGGATGTGGATCATGTAGGACGACATGCTTCACATAATGCGAATGTCGATCGACGAGAACCCGCACGATCACATCGCCCTCAATGCCTGCGTCTCTGGCCATAAACGGATAGCCGATCCGCCCTCTGAAATCATCTAGGCCGTAAGGCTCAGGCAGTTTTTCCAGTGTGTCGGTCATGGTGGCGAAGGGGTCGGGCTCGTCTACCGGTTTCACGGAATGCACGGACTCACGATTGCGTTGGATGGCTTCAAAATCATAGCTTTCTTCGTCGTTTGTAGATTTGATCGGCTGCGTGATACCCAGCAAAGGCAGTGACCAAGACAACAATAGTATGCAGACGACTGTTTTCATCCTAGCTAGCAAATATGGAAGGTTCAAGTAGATATATCATTCAAGCTCACTACCCGACGATGCGATGCGGCTTTCCCGGTAATTTTTGGGCACCCTGTGAAAAACGATTGCCACCGACATGGTTGCGCTTGAGGGAACTCATCCTCCCAATCGCCCAGGAACTCAAATTCCTCGATGATCTCGTCCTGTATTTCTTGGATCGTCATGCCGCCTTTTTTGGGGCAAAGTTAGGGGACAATTCAATGGAGTAGGTAAAAGTCGAAAACGACGTTCACCCAACAGGTGATGAATTCCGTTTGGTAGCTGCCTGGCGTGAATTTAAGCTCCTTGATCCATCGTGTCACGGCATTTGTAAGAATCGGATGCGGATCCTGGACGACCACGTGTTTTACCATGGTGCCATATTTGTCGATGAGGAAGCGCACGATCACTTTTCCTTCAATCTCGGCCTCCTTGGCCATTGGCGGGTAGCCGATTTTATTCTTGACTTCGTTGTAGTTGGTAGGAATGGGTTTGATATCGACCGCCACGAAATCATTGTAGGCAGGATAGATGGGTGGGAGGCCTGTGCCTTGGTACAAGATTTCGACGGTTATCTTGTCGGGCCATCGAAACTCAAATTTGAGACGCACCCAGCGTACTACGGCATCGAATTGCGGATATCCCACCGAAAATTTTAATTGCGGCAGCACATCGACCACCGATTTTGACAAGCGCGGGTCGGGATTGTCGACCAAATGGTGCAGCATGTAGTTTCCTGCGCTATCAGCCACCACGTAGAGCGAGACCTGCCCTTGGATTTCGGCGCTACGTGCCGCCAAGGAATAGTCGATCTTTTCAACGAATCGGTCGAGAACGGCGCGCTCGATAAATGCTGCGGGCTCGTTCGGTTCAGGCCCGAGGATGATTTCGTCTTGCGCCTTTGTGAAGGACGCCACACCAAGAAGCCCGAATACGATCAAGATGTATTTTTTCATGCAAATGCTGTCAAAATAAAACGATGCTCAAAAGTGGCCCGACTTCACCACATCACCTTGCCCAAATTGTCCTTGGGAAAGAGGATGGAGCCGTATTCTGTCTCCAAACTTTGCTGGAGCTGTAGGGGAAAATGATTGCCTGTGACCACGATGGACTTGATGCTTGGCATTTTCAGCAACTCCTTGGGCAACGCTTCCAGCAGATTGCGCGACAGGTCGAGGGTTTCCAGCTTTTTGAGGGAGGCGACTTCTGGCATCACGAGATGCATTTGGTTGTTGCTGAGATCCAGCGTTTGCAAATTCTTGAAAACCAGCATTCTCCAAGGGAAGATGCGCAATCCTTGCCCAGCAAGATTGAGCTCCGTGAGCTTGTCGGGTTGGTCAAAAGGCAGCGTTTTTGCAAGCGCATCGTAAATCCACTGGTCCTGGTTGAGGTCGGTGTATCCTGGGGAACCGCCATTCAAACTAAATGTAAAAGGTATCGTGAGCCAAAATACAATTGGCTTACCATCCTGAATGCCAGGATAAAATGAGATGTTATTTATTTTATCGGTTACAGCCTTGGTCAACATCGGATGAGGATCTTGCACAACAATATGCTTCACATAGTGTCCAGTCTTATCGACCAAGACGCGCACGATGACTTCACCCTCGATCTCGGCCTCCCTCGCCAATGGAGGATACCCAATCAACCCTTTTACTTGATCTAGATTTGCAGGCTCAGGCATCTTCTCGATCGCCATCAAAAGCGTTTCGTAGGGGTCTGGATCAGGTGAGTCCTGTGCCATCGGCTTGGGTTGCTGCGCAGGGATGTCATCAAAGTCATACATCTTCTCGGTATCGCCTGCTTCCTTTTTGGGTGGCGTCTGCGCAGCGATGAGCAAGGGGAATAGTGCGAGCAAAAGTAGAGAAAACCGTTTGATGGGGATGAATTTAGACATCGTTTGAGAATCGTGTATCTGATGTCTAAGATAACTTAAAATTTTGGGAAATTGAAGCCTGAATCATGGTCTACCAGGAATCGTCACCCAAGCTGCAACGACTTTGCGGTCGCTTTTTCTTGGCTTTCCTGTCAAAATTGAGCGTATCCCCCAAGGTACCTCAGCATTACCATTTCACTTTCCCTTGCTCGTCTTTTGGGAAGAGGATGAATGTGAATGGCTCCTGGATCGATTGCTTGTAGCTATCGGGAAACTTGTTGTTTCCGATGGCCACAACCTCCAAATTGGGCATTTGCCAGAGCTCATCGGGTAGGGTCGTCAATTCATTGCTGGTGAGGTCGATGCCACGGAGCTGGGTCAATTGCTTGATTTCGGTCGGAATTGATTGTAGACGATTGCCCAAAAGGTTGATATAGGTGAGGTATTTGAATTTCAGGATTTCCATGGGGAATGTGTCCAGGTCAGAAGCCATCAGGTTCAGATGCCGCACCATCTCAGGCTTGGGACATGCCATCGCCTCTTTCAAGGTCATGAAGAGCGTTTCTTCTTGCCACTGCCGATCGACAGGATCGCTTTGCGAAAATGTGAAAGGGATTGTCACCCAGCACTTCACCGGCTTTCCCGATTGAATGCCTGGCGAAAATCTCAGCATCTGGATTTTGTCCGTCACGGCCTCCGTCAGGATTGGATGCGGGTCGTTGATGATTTGATGCAAGACATAGACGCCTTCCTCGTCGATTTTCACACGAATGACGACCTTGCCGGTGATCCACAAGCGTTTTGCTTCATGCGGGTAACCGATCGAGTCCTTGAGCGCCTCAAGATTCAATGGTTTGGGCTCAGTTTCCAGCACGCAAATCATCTGCGACTCTAAAGGCTCAGGCGATTGCGCGAAACCTTGGACAGCCAAGAACAAGGCGATTGTGGCAAACAACATTCGGATTTTCATCGGCAGGTTATTGACTTACAAGATCAACGGCTAGAGGCTCTGGAATATTGTAGTGTAGCAACCGCAGACAAAAAAATCGTTGGCAACTCCAAATGCTTCATCGATTCCCTTGCTATACTGTCCTCGGGCATAATCCCACTTTTGTCATGTCGACCGAAGTCCTCGAGGAGCGAAGCGACGAAGAGGACGTAGCGGAGACATCTAGCTAACTCAGTAGCACCTTTTGCTAGCGAAATGGGTTAGCGTGAGGTGTATCACAAGGCGCTAGATGTCTCCGCTTCGGCTTCGCCTACGGTCGACATGACAAACAGAAAAAGGGATTATGCCCGCGCAGCGTATAATCATATTTTTAGGGCTCTCAGGGCCTAGCAAGTGCTACTTCTCCTCAAACCAAATCACCTCACCGTTTCGATCCATGGGAAAAATGCGGTATTCTAGGTCTTTGACCAGCTTTTTGCGGTAGCCCTCGGGAAATTGGTTGTTTTGGAGATTGAATCCCCTGATGCTCCGCATTTTCAAAACTGCGGTTGGCAGGGTAGTCAGCTGGTTGTTGGAGAGCCCCAAAAATTGGAGATGGGTGAGTGTCGTGAGCTCGGCAGGAATGGCTGTAAGCCGATTGTTGCCCAGTTCCAGCATTTCGAGCTTGGAAAACCGCAAGATTTCCAGTGGTACCGTTTCCAGGTTCTTACCGCTCAGATTGAGTTCCCTCACGCTGTCGGGATCTGGATTTGCAAGCGCATCCTTCAAGGAAGTGCCCATCTTGCTTACAGTCGGCCCGGGAGTATCGAGCCCAGTTAATTTGAATTCAAAGGGGATCGTCAACCAAGCCTTGACGGGTTTGCCGTCCACGATGCCTGGCGAAAATCTAAATTGATCGATTTTGGAGGCGATGCCATCGGTGAGGGTCTTGTGTGCGGAGATGAGCAGCACGTGCTTGAGGTACTTGCCTTCCTCACTCACCAGCACCCTGATCACGACCCTGCCCTGTATCTCGGATTCTTTCGCGTAGCTCGGATATCCAATGATGGCTTTCATTTCATCCAAATTCAACGGCTTTGGATCTTGTTCATATTCGATGTAATCCGCAGGGCCAGGCTCGCCTTCGGGTGTCACATAGTCCCAAACATGAATCGTTGGTGGAGGTGGCACATCATCAAAACCCGATTGTACCCCGGATTGCGACCAAGCGATGATGGGCAAACCGAGCAGGCAGCAGGCACAAAAAAAAATCCATTTGATCGCATTTGCTTTGGTACGCATGTGTTGATCGACGATGAAGATTGATTCCCTAAATATCCATCATTTTCGCCTAAGCCTACCAAATTACATTCCCTTTTTCATCCTTCGGAAACAATTTGTCACCATGTTCCTTTTCCAGCAGCTTTTGCGTCGGCTTATCAAAGGCATTCTTGCGCAATACGATTTGTTTCAAATTGGCCATGTCCCAAAGTTCGGTAGGCAGTGAACTGAGCTGATTCATCGAGAGATCCAGCATGCGGAGATGCTTGAGCGTCAGTATTTCCGCAGGCATTTTTGTCAACTGATTGTCCTTCAATTCCAGCATTCGGAGATTGGGGAATTGTAGGACTTCCATCGGGAAGGCTGTGAGGTGCTGCCCATTGAGGTAGAGCCGGTCGACCATCAAGGGATCGGGGCATGCCAAGGCCGCCTCCAGGCTGGAAAATGTAAGTGCTTGCTTGGTCGGAGCAGGCGTTTGCTTGGCCTGGTCGTTGTGCGATTCCTCTCCGGTCAATCTGAATTGGATGGGGATCGTGATCGAAGCCTTGATCGGCTTGCTTTTTTGAATCGCCGGGCTACATCGCAGGAGCGGAATCTTGGAAACCACCGCCTCCGTCAAAATCGGGTGCGGATCTTGCTCCACGATATGCTGGATGTAGTTTCCTTGCTCGTCCACCATCACCCTGATGATCACCTTGCCTTCAATCTTCGCGGCCTTTGCCGCTGGCGGATAACCGATCATGACCTTCAAGGTGTCGAGGTTGACGGGCGTGGCCTCCTGGTCCACGATGACCACCTCATTGCGGCCAAGTTCTCGTGCGACCGGGGACTGCGCGAGCAAAAGCGATGGAGTGAATACCATCCCCAGAATCAGCAGGGCCTTGGAGGTCATTCCGTCAAACATGGTATGGAAACCGGATCTTCATCGATTGACAATACCAACGGCTAGCTGCGCCGAAATATTGTTGCTCAATGCGTCAAATGAAAAAAATATCAATCCGTCAGCAACTCCAGATGCTCCAGAGTCTCCCGTGCCTTGTCGATCGCGGCCTTGGGAATGTCGTTGTCGCTGATGTCCAGCGAACGCAGGGCCTTCATTTTCTTCAAGAATCCGGGCACCGAGGTGAGTTGGTTGCTGCTGATCTCGATTTCTTCCAGCGAGAGCAGCTTGCCGAGTACACCTGGAATCTCCGTGAAGTTGTTGTTGTCGAGTTTGATGACGCGCAGGCTTGTGAGACGGGCGATGCGGCCGTCAAGCGAGCTGAGTTTCTGTCCGCTCAGGTCCAGGATCTCGACCACCTCGGTCGTCGTGAGGGCTTCCTCCAATGACTTAAACACCTTGTCGCCACCCGCATTGTCAAAGATGATGGGCACCTGCACGATCGACTTGATCGGCTTGCCGTCCATCTTGGCGGGCTTGAACTTGAGTTCGCCGATGTGCTTGAGCACGGCCTCAGACAAAATCATCGAGGGCGATTGCGTGATTTCCGACTTGGCGACCTTGCCATTGGGGCCTACGGTCACGTTGGCGACGACCTTGCCAGAGGCTCCTGCGCGCTTGGCTTCCAGCGGAAAACCGATCTTCTGCTGCACCTGCTCGAGGTTCAGGCACTCCGGGGGTGTCTCTGTTTGGGCGATGGCCTTGCCGCAAAACAATATCAAAGCCGCAAAAAGGATACTCAGCGTCGTTTTCATAGGCAACAAAGATAGGGGTTTTGGAAAATGGACAATACATCATGGAAAATGAATACGTTTCACGCTTCGCAAGAAG
>JANMIM010000067.1:0-5608 GCA_031375795.1 Bacteroidota bacterium | reverse complement strand
TTGGTGACGGCGGCACCTCCACCCTTGCAAATCCCATCCATTATTACACTGGCTCAGGGCCTTACACCATCTGCCTGACTGCCAATGGTTGTGGCGCGGCAGACACTTGCAAGACGATGCCATGTCCATTTGTGCAGGCCGGCTTTTCAGTTCAATTGGCGGGTGGTGGCCAGGTGAGCATTGTGGATTCGAGCACGGGTGCCTCCAGCATTGTTTGGGACTTTGGTGACGGAACCACGGCCTCTGGCCCCGTGAGCATCCATGCCTATTCGCAATCGGGCAGCTTTGTCATTTGCCAAATTGTCCAAAATGCCTGCTTTGCAGATACCTTTTGCACGACGATCGAGGTCATTGCCAATAACCAGGTCCAGTTTAGGGTGGGCGTTTCAGGATTGTCGGCCGTGGTCCCCAAGGCGCAAGCCGTCAGTGACGATGGCTGGATCATGGTGCTCGGCAGTAGCACCCAGGGCAAGTTCATCACTTTGTTTGATTCGACGGGGGTAGAGCGATGGACCAAGTTCATGACGCCCAGCAGTTACTTTGACCTCAGGGATGTGACTTCCATGCCCAACGGAAATTTTCTAGTCGTCGGAGGCGTATTGCGTCAAAGCACTGGATATCAAGAAGGGTTTTGGATGGAGCTGGACAGACAAGGGAATGTCGGAAGGCAGGACACGCTCATCGGCCTTGGACCCAACTACATCAGCACGATCAAAAGGGGGCGCTACGGAGGTTACCTTTTTACAAGCTTCATCCTATGGAGCGCCCCAGGAAACTATGGCCGATTGGATGATGACCTCCATCTGTCTTGGTGCCGAAAATCCAACCAGTTTCGTGTATTTGGACTTCTTCAGGCACCCGACAGCACCTACTGGGATGTCCAGTTGCCAGCCACGACGTCAGGACCCCTCAAATACGTACACATCAATCAAGCTGGTACGCCCTTTGAGGAAGTGACCCAAGTCATGTCATCAGCAAGCCACTCCACGGGTTATGTCGAATCGATCGGATTTGAAATGGGTTGCAATGGAGAACTCTTGACCGCATTAGAATTTAATGTAAACCAAAGTTGGTCTCAAGGCTCTGGCTTCTGCACGGGCATCTACAGCTACAATCCTACCACAGGCACCTCCTCCGCTAAGGTTTATAGCCTGGTTTCCTCGGTGTGGGACACTGAGCCTACCTTCAACAGCGAGGTGAACGATCTCGCCATTACAGGCAATGGAGCGGCCCAACTGATCGGGACGGCTTATCCCTATTTCGGTGGGCACAGTTACCCCCCAAAAGACCAGCGGCTCATGTATGACATCACGTTTCCGGCGATCTCAGCCACGCCATCGCTGGCAGGCGGTGCTAGCTCCAATGAGGCAGGATTTGGGATCGGCACCTTGGTGGGGGGATCCATGATCAGAACGGAGACGGTGGATGGAGAAATTCAGATCGAGAAGTATGCGCCGGGCGCTGCTTTTTGCAACGCCATGGATTCGACCCCCATCCTCACTCGCATCATTGGGACCAACGTTCCAGCAACCCTCAGCAGTACGGTTACGGGAACATTTCTGTCCTTGGGGACGGCAGTCCCCGCAAATTTCCAGCCCTTGCAGGCAGAATTCCAACCCACGATCGCCTGCATGCAGCCTTGTAGCACCAGTGTGCAAGCCGGGTTTGTGGTTTCGTCCCAGACGGCCAATTCGGTCACGCTCACATCCATCTCCACGCCGGGAGCCAGCATTTTGTGGAATACAGGTGGCGGCAGCATGTGCAACATAGGAAATAGCATCACCCTGACATTGCCACCATGCGGTAGCCAACAGGTCATGCTGTCGGCGGGAGACGGCTGTGACCAATCGACAATTGTCCAAACCATCGGATTGCCCGGCAGCATCGCGATGCCGGTTCTGGATACGCTTTTGCTCAGCGATTCGACGGTGGCTTGCAATGTCACGATGGTGCAGTTGGCGGCAGACACGGGCTACACATCCTACCTTTGGGGAAATGGCAGCACCACGGCCACCACCATGGCCAGCACATCCGCCAACATGAGTTTGATCGTGGGCGAAAGCAATGGCTGCTACCTCACGGACACCGCTGCCTTCGATTTCATGACGACCACTGCCGATTTAGGACCCGACATTGCGATTTGCGCCGGGGAATCGAGCACATTGACCACCAACCAAGCCTATGCCAGCTACCTCTGGAGCACAGGAGACACGACCGGCAGTCTGATCGTGTCCGCTGCGGGAACATATACTGTGGAGGTCATGGATTCCAATGGCTGCGCAGCGACAGATACGCTCGTGGTGAGCCTGCTGGCCAGTCCATCGCCGTTTTTGGGTGCAGATACCACAATCTACGTCGGGAGCAACCTCACGCTCAGTGGAGGTACTGGTTTCAGTGCCTACCTCTGGAGCACGGGCGCCACATCACAGTCGATTTTGGTGACGCAATCTGGTACGTATTGGGTGCAGGTGACCGATGCAAATGGATGCATCGGCACAGATACAATTACGGTTTCTGTGATCGTAGGCGTGGCGCAATCCTATCGTAGTCGATTGGATGTGAGCCCGGTGCCTGCAGACGATCAAGTGCGCATCGCCCTCGATGTGCCTGCGCCACAGCGCGTGCAACTAGTCGTGCATGATCTTTTTGGGAGACCGGTTTGGCAAATGTCGGACGAATGTAATGGCACCTTTTCGACGAAAATATCGGTGGAAAAATGGCCCAGCGGGATCTATTACCTCTCAGCAATCGGGCAGGAGCTGAGGATGACGCGAAAATTGGAGGTGATTCATTGAGCTTGTTGGGCGACGGTAGGCGGATGAATGACTGGCGCTCTCAATGCAGGCGAATGATGCTGTCTCGGCGGATTTGATGTGGCGGCGAGCGCCCAACGAAAATGAAGGGGAATGTCCGGCCAAAATCCGATCATTCCCGCTCAATCCAAGTACGTCATCCTGATCCCATGCTCGCCCTTGGCATAGGCGCGACAAGCCTGGTCGGCACGTCGCAACGGCTCGATCACCCGAAATCCGCCCCCCAATGCGAGGACGCAATCCACGCTGGATTCAAGGCTGATCAAATGGCCGGGACTCACAAATACCGGCTTGACACCCAGCGCGGTGCGCAGGGCATAACCCACGGTCTCCCCCTCCACACACACCGGCAGTCGGCTGCCGATAGCCTCGCCCAGCTCCCCCTCGTAGGGCACGAGGGTCTCCTTGGCGCAGCCCACGACGGGCAGCCCCAACTCGATCCCGAGCCAGCAAGCCACCCCAAACTTACGCGGATGCGCCAGCCCATGCCCGTCCACGACGATCAGGCTCGGTTTTACGCCCATCCATTCGATCACCTTCTGCGCCGCACTGCGCAGCACCGGCCCCTCCCGAAAGGCAAAGAAACCCGGCGCATAGGGTTCCGTCACCGGCTCGCACACGGCAAACACCTCCTGCGGGCCGACACCCCATTGCATGAAATCGATCGCCACATAGCCGGTGTCGCCCACATACTGCACGTCGAGCGAGAGGATGGTGACGCCTACTTGGGCTTGCCAGCCCTCGCCGGTGGCGGGGATGATCACTTGATTTGCAAGCTCCTCTTGGAGCGCGGCCATTGCTGATGGGTCCATTCCGGGCGTCTTGAAGGATCGAAGTTCTGCATTTTTGAGGAAACGCGGGGAAAACAGATTGCCCTTGCCCCCAAAAACACTGCCGCACTCAAATCTCAGAACATTCTCCTACATTTATGCCGATGACTCCAACCAGGCTCCAACTTCTGGGAATTGCATTGCTCTTGGCCGCATTGGCTTGGGTGCCGCTGTTTTACCACCTCGATCAAAATACCGCGAGCCTCTGGGACGAGAGTCGGGTGGGGGCAAATGCGATGGAAATGTGCGAGAGTGGCAGCCTGATCGTGACGACTTACCAGGGCGAGCCGGACCATTGGTTTGTGAAGCCGCCGCTGATGGTCTGGGCCACGGCCGCGACCATGAAGCTCTTGGGATACAAGACATTGGCCCTCAGGTTGCCAGCCGCCGTTGCGGCATTGTCGATCCTCTACATGTTCCTTTGGTTTTCCATCAGGGTCTTGCGCGATTGGCGCATCGGGCTGTTTGCCTCCTTGGCCTTGCTCACGATTCGTGGCTTCGTAAGCTGGCACGTGGCGCGCACCGGGGACGTCGATGCCATGTTGCTGGCCTTCATGGCACTGTTTTGGATCGCCTGGCTCTGCTACCTCTATGGGCCGGCCGAACTCAAAAACCGCAGCATCTGGGTGTCGGCGCTCGGTCTGTGCTTGGCCTACATGAGCAAGTCCACGGCTGTATTTTTCACGCTTCCCGGCTTGGCCCTCTGGTTGCTGCGTGAGCGCCAAGCATTGGCAATTCTGCGCAATTGGCGGTTCCACGTGGCTTACCTCTTGGCGATCCTATTGCCTGTCTTGTATTACGTGGCGCGGGAGGCTGCCGATCCGGGGTTCATGGCGATCGTGTGGGATAGCGAATTCTTGGGCCGGCTCGGGGAGGCATCGGCCACCGACAGCGGCACATTCTTCCATTACTTCAACCTCCTTTACTTCGATTTCCTGTTTCCTTATGTCTACCTCCTGCCACTGTTGATCGTGATGGGTTTGAGGGAATGGAAGGGCGAACGTGCAAAGGTCCTCCTGGCCGCGCTTGCCATGGGAATCGCTTGTCTGCTGCTGATCTCCGTCACGTCATTCAAGCGGGATTGGTATCCTGCCCAATTGTATCCGCTCGTCGCCTTGATCATGGGAATAGGGTTATGGGAAATTTGGGTGCTGCTCAGCAGCCATCCTCAGCTGCAAAAACGATGGGTGACAGCATGCTGCATGGTCCTCCTTTGTCTCGCTGTATTTGGGCAAAACTATTTCTTCATTTATCGCCGCAACACGCATTTGGACGAGGCCAAGTACCCTGTCGAGGCTGCGGGCTATGCCATGCGTGAAATCCGCTGGGCCCTGCCCGACGAAAAAAACTATCAGCTGGCAGTGGTGGGACATCCAGGCTCCGCCTACTTCCATACCCTCCAAGCGCGATTGGAGCACGGCGAGAAGCACCCGATCTATGACCCCAAGTGGATCTCCTCCGACACCGGCGCCGTCATCTTGAGTTGTGATTCGACGGTGAATGACAGCCTGAGCCAAGTATGGAGCCTCGACACCCTCTGGAATTCAGACTACAACTGCCTGCTGCTACGCTTGAATCCAGCCCAGCGATAGAATGCAATGCGGACAAGTCAGAACATTGTGATCCAATCACAGCGCTCAACTTCACCCAACTCTCCACCCAATCCTCTGGAAATGAAACCGCCCCTCGACGATGCTCGGGACAGGCGCATTCGGCAAAGAATCGCAAAGCCTTGAACTCCCCAAGCTGTAAACTGCTACCTGCTACCTGCTACCTCTCCACTCTCCACTCTCCACTCTCCACTTTTCACTGTTAACTTTTCACTTCCTCACTTCCCTCCATTCAAGATCAACAAATTCGTCTTGGCGACGAGCGGCGACATGGCCCGCAAGCGGCGCTCTGGCAAGCTGGACATCAGCGCGGCCAGCAATTTGGGGCGGGCTGACCAGACCGGATCGTTGAGCA
>JANMIM010000064.1:0-5524 GCA_031375795.1 Bacteroidota bacterium | reverse complement strand
CCGCCGAGGGCCTCGTTGTCGATTTCCTCCCCGATGGCAGACTTTACGAGATAGGACCCGGCAAGGAATACCGATCCCGTGCCGTCGACGATCATGGCCTCGTCGCTCATGATCGGCAGGTAGGCTCCCCCGGCCACGCAGGGGCCCATGATGGCCGCAAGCTGCGGAATGCCGCGGCTACTCATGACGGCATTGTTGCGAAAGATGCGCCCGAAGTGTTCCTTGTCAGGGAAAATCTCATTTTGCATGGGCAGATAGACCCCGGCGCTGTCCACTAGGTAGATGATTGGCAGGTGGTTGTCCATCGCAATCTCCTGGGCGCGCAGGTTTTTCTTGCCTGTCATGGGAAACCAGGCCCCCGCCTTGACGGTGGCATCGTTGGCGACGATCATCACAAGCTTGCCGCTCACGCGCCCGATGCCCGTGACCACGCCAGCGCTGGGGCAGCCGCCATGCTCCTTGTACATCTCGTCGGCCGCGAGTGCGCCCACCTCCAAGAAATCATATTTGTCATCGAGCAGATACTCAATCCGCTCACGCGCAGTCATCTTGCCTTTGCTCTTGTGATTTTCAATCGATTTCTGGCCACCGCCCAGCGCTACCGCATGGAGCTTCCCTTCCAGCTTGCGCAAAAGTTCGCGGTTGTGGTCCTCATTCTTATTGAACTCAATATCAGTAACTTCAAAAACCTTCTCGAAGCGGGATTCACTCATGTTGAAAAAATGTGTGTAGGAGGGCTAAATTAGACAAAAATGCATTGCAAATAAAAAAAGTGTGTCTACCTTTGCATCGGCGGTCGGGTGCGACCATGTCCCACTAAACCCGGTCAGGCCAGGAATGGAGCAGCCGTAGGTGGTTGACGGGTGCGACACCTTGCCGCCATTTTTATTCTTCTGAATCGAGAATTGAGAATTGAGAATTGAACACGATCATCGGCACGCTGGAGATCACTCACAATTTTCAATTCTCAATTTTTCTTTCCTGCAACGTTGTCTTGAACTAGCACGCCTTCCTGGGGCGGCCGTGGAACCCAACCCGCGTGTGGGAGCTGTCGTTGTGTACGGCGACCGCATCATCGGCGAGGGATGGCACGAGCAGTTTGGCGGCCCGCACGCAGAGGTTCATGCGATCAGCCGGGTGACTGACAAGGCCCTGCTGCGCGATAGCTGCCTCTACATCAGCCTAGAGCCCTGCAACCACCATGGCAAGACGCCGCCGTGCACGGAGCTGATCTTGGAAATGGGCATCCCCCACGTTGTGATCGGTTCCTTGGATCCCAATCCCCTCATGAGTGGCAAGAGCGTCGCCTACCTGCGCGCACGAGGTGTGAAGGTGGACGTACGCGATGACTCCCGCGAATTCCTGCAACTCAATGCCCATTTTGAGGACAACCAGATCCAAAAGCGGCCATATATCGTGCTCAAGTGGGCCGAAAGCATTGACGGATTCATCTCGGGGGCCGATGAATGGGGGAATCCATCTCCCAGGGCGATTTCGAGCCCAGCGACCAACCGCTATTTTCACTGGATGCGGCATGAGCTGCAAGCGATTTGGATCGCCAAAAACACCGCCAAGACCGACAATCCCAGCCTGACGACGCGGCATTGGCCGGGCCGAGACCCCTTGCGGGTGGTGATGGACTTGAAATTGGAATTGCCCGAGAGCCTGCAGGTTTTTCATGGCAAACCCACGGTAGTGATCAATGCCTTGCGCGACGAAATCGTGGGGAATGTGCGTTTTTGGAAGGTGGAGAATAGCTACGACCTCGATCAATTGCTCAAACGGATGTATGCCGAACTCCAAATCGGAAGCGTATTGGTGGAGGGTGGCAGCAATTTCACCCAGCAATTTTTGGAGGCCGGCCTTTGGGACGAGGTCTGCCGATGCGTGAGTCCGCAAATCTTGGGAGCGGGCGTCAAGGCACCGCGCGTGCCTAGTGCGCTAGTGCCCTTGCACGCCGAGCGCATCGGCGTGGACCAGATCGAATGGTATCGGCAGGCCCTAGCGCCGAAATAAGCCGAAACATGCACTCCCGCTGCCCGACATCGCGGCATAGACGGCCCCTAACTTGTAAAAATCCTCAATCGCATCGGCCAGAAATGGAAGTCGCTGGAAAACAGGCTTTTCCAGGTCATTGAAGACCTTGCCACGCCATTCTGAAATCGGCAATGCCAGCAAATCCTTGAGGCTTTGCGTGTGCCCGATGTCCTCTGGCAGCACCTCACGGTAGGCTTGCACGGTCGAGGAATGCACCTTGAACAGCTTGAGCCGCAGTTCGTAGCCCTCCAACCGCACATCTGAGGGCTCCAAAGTCGTGCCGATGCCCGTGGCATACATCGGTGTATTGTAGATGAAAAATGGCACGTCTGCACCCAGCTTGGCGCCCCACTCAGCGAGCTTGGCATCGCTGATGTCGGGTTGCCAGATGGAGCGCAGCGCCTTGAGCACGGCAGCGGCATCCGAGGAGCCGCCCCCCAAGCCCGCACCGGCAGGTATCCCTTTTTTGATGCGAATCCGCACGCCGATTTCCTTTTTCTCCAATTCGTCGGCCATGATGCGCCATGCGCGGTAGCAGAGATTGTTTTCCAGCGCGATTTCCTCCTCAAATTCCTGCATCTCGATCAGGCAGTCGGTGCCGGGCATGCGCTCGATCCAAAGTGTGTCGTGCAATTGCGGAATCGGGAAATACAAGGTTTCCAGCAAATGGTAGCCATCCGACCGCTTCCCGACGAGATGCAAGCCGAGGTTGATTTTTGCATTTGCACGCAGCATGACCGAATTCACCAAACTCATAGGGAGCAGAATTAGCAGAATTACCCGAATTAGCAGAATTTTTTGAGCGTTTGGGTCGGCGAACCTTGTCCTCGCGCAGCGGGAGCAAATTACTAGAATCTTCCTTGATTGCCGAATTTTGCCACATGTTCGTCGGCTCTCCTGAGAACAACGCTGGGGGCCGACGAACGAGTATTTTGATGATGCGGCGACGCCGCGTCTTTGTTTGGTGGCCAATATCGTTGGTCGGCCCACAAACAAGGCTTTGGAAAGGGCCGACCAACAGCTTATTTCCTCCGCCTGATCCCGCAAGGCGGGGTCGTACCTCCTGACCAAATGCGTCGCCGCGGCTGAAGGATCCCTGTTTTATTCGCGCAAAATTCACCCCAATCATGCCCTGAAACCGCGTTTGGCATATTGTGGCTTTCATTATAAGAATGAAACGCCAATATTTGCCCCATGAAAGGTAGTAAACGCCTGGACGTGCTGTCTGAATCCCAGACATTGGCACTCACCAAACTCGTGCGGCAATTGCAGGCCGAGGGCAAGGATGTCGTGGGACTCACATTGGGGGAACCCGATTTCGATACGCCCGACCACATTCGCCAAGCGGCCATCGCTGCGATCAATGAGGGATTCACGCACTATACCCCAGTGGCGGGAATCCCAGCATTGCGGACGGCCATTGCGGACCTGTATCGCAAATATTGTGGGGCCGATGTCGGCGCGGCCAACGTGGTCGTGAGCAACGGCGCCAAGCAGTCGGTGGTCAATGCCGTGATGTCGCTGGTGGATCCAGGCGACGGTGTCATCATGTCTGCCCCCTACTGGGTCTCCTACCTGGAGATCTTCAAGATGGCCGAGGCCGATGTCACCATCATCGAAACCGACATCGACAGCGGTTTCAAGATGACCGCTGCCCAGATGGAAGCTGCCATCACCCCCAAGACCAAGATGGTTTTGCTCAATAGCCCCAACAATCCCACAGGAGCCATGTACAACCTCCAAGAGGTCGAGGCGATGGTGGCGGTCTTGGAGCGCCACCCGCATGTGATCTTGGTCTCCGACGAGATCTATGAACACATCTGGTTTGTACACGAGAGTGTTTCCTTTGCCCGATTTGCGTCCATCGCCGACCGGCTCGTGATCATCAGCGGCGTGAGCAAGGGCTTTGCGATGACCGGCTGGCGCATCGGCTACGTGATGGCCTCCAAGTGGATCGCCGAACTTTGCGAAAAATACCAAGGTCAGATTACATCTGGGGCCAGCTCCATCTCGCAAAAAGCCGCGCTCGCGGCTTTCACTGGCCCGATGGAACCCAGTGACCGGATGCGTGAGGAATTCCTGCGCCGCCGCGACTTCATGGGCAAGAAACTCGCCATGATCCCCGGTCTCAAGACCGACAATCCTCCAGGCGCATTCTATTTTTACCCCGATGTGAGCCATTTTCTCGGCAAGACCTCCCCTGCCGGCATGAAGGTCGACGACATCGACCAACTCGCCCACTACCTGCTGATGGAAGGCAACGTCGCCGTGATTCCCGGCTCCGCCTTTGGCACCGATAGCCACATTCGCATCTCCTACGCCTATGCGATGGATATCTTGGAAAAAGGCGTGCAGCGTCTGGCTTCAGCCCTCAATGCCCTAAAATGATGCAGCTCACCTCGATGGATCGCTTTGTGGACGGCCTAGGCCGACTCAAGATCCTCGTGGTCGGCGACCTCATGCTGGACCGCTACCATTTTGGCAAGGTGAGCCGCATCTCGCCCGAGGCCCCGGTGCCCATCGTGGACGTGGAGCGCACCGACAACCGCCCAGGCGGCGCCGCCAATGTGGCCTTGAACATCAGCAGCTTGGGGGCACAGGTGACGCTCTGCGGCGTCATCGGCGACGACGACCATGGCCGCATCCTCCTGCGCTCACTCAACGTCGCCCATTTTGACAATGGCTTCGTGATGGAGGTGCCGCGCCGCGTGACGACCACCAAGACCAGGATCATCGGCAACAACCAGCAGGTTTTGCGTGTGGATTACGAGGTACGCGACGAGATCGCCCCCGATTTGCAGCGGCAGCTCATCGCACGCATCGCCGAGCGCATCGGGGAATTTGACGCGGTCATCTTTGAGGACTATGACAAAGGCATGCTGGGCGAACACCTGATCCAGGCGATCGTGGCCTTGGCGACGGCGCATGGCATCCCGACCGTGGTCGATCCCAAATACCGCAATTTCTGGAATTACAGCGGCACGACGCTCTTCAAGCCGAATCTGAAGGAATTGAATGAGGCGCTCGGTTTGAGGCTGGGAAACAACGACTTACAAGGCATCTCGCAGGCGGTCAGCGACCTGCGCATGCGCATGCCACACACACATACGCTTGTGACCCTGAGCGAAAACGGCGTGCTTGCCATCGACGCTGATGGCCACGCGACGCATATCCAAGCTCATTACAGACGCATTGCAGATGTGTCTGGCGCAGGTGACACGGTCATTGCGGTGGTGGCACTGGCATTGGCGAGTGGATTGTCGCTGCCTGAGGCATCGGCGATTGCCAACCTCGCCGGCGGCTTGGTTTGTGAGGAAGTCGGTGTGGTGCCGATTGACAGGACGCGGTTGCTTGGGGAGTTGGGGGCTTTGGTTTCTGCTTGAGGGGAGTGAAGAGTGAAAAGTGAAAAGTGAAAAGTGGGGAGTTGGAAGTTGGGAGGTAGCAGGTAGCAGGTAGCAGGTAGCAGTTTACGGATGAGGGGGTTGGG
>JANMIM010000061.1:0-10959 GCA_031375795.1 Bacteroidota bacterium | reverse complement strand
CGCCGAGAGGATGCGCTTCACCGAATCCATGATGAATTCGCCGCCTTCCATCTTCACGCTGTGCCCGCCAGACTCCTTCATGATGCGGATCGCGCTTTGCAAGGCGACCTTGCTGTTGCCTTGGTAGGTGCCAAATGGCATGTCCACCACCACGAGGGCACGCTCCACGCCGCGCACGACCGCTGCCGCATGGTCGATCATCTGGTTGAGCGTGATCGGCACGGTCGTCTCATGGCCGTGTATCACATTGCTCGCGCTGTCGCCCACGAGGAGGACGTCGACGCCTGCTTGGTCCAGGATGCGGGCAAATGAATAGTCGTAGGCGGTGAGCATCGAGATTTTCTCGCCGCGGGCCTTCATTTCCGTGAGGCGGGCGGTGGTAACCTTCTTACGTTTTTTCTCCTCTTTGGCAGAGGTCGTTTCAGTAGACATGCAATTTCGATTGGGTCAACAATGCGCAAATATGGGTAAAAAGATTGGCTGTAGCTTGTTTTATGGTGTCACGGTGATCCCACAACCGTGACGATGGCAGCATAGGTGCGCAATTTCCCCGCATTGGGCAGTCCGGTGGACCCGCCGCGGCTCATCGGATGTCGACGGAGAACCCAGAAAACAAGGCGCCCCTGGAAGCATTTGGACTGGATGGAAGGCGATAGGAGGGGCGCAAGCAGCAGTCCCATCTAGCTGCCTCGGCCATTTTGCCTTGCGTCCCTGTAGGCTAGTCTCTATGCACATCAAGCCGAACGACTCTTTTGGATGGTGGCTTTCCATTCAAAATCTCCTAATGATGTTGATAACCAATGGTTTTACTTGGTTAGGTGCGTTCGACCCCTCTGGGGTCGAAGCTCGGAGAGTGTCGGGTTTTCTATAAACGTGAGATCCCTCTGGGATCCTTGGGCAGCATCAGCAGAGTGTGTCAGCATCAAGGGACTCCACCGCCATGCGGTACGCGGCAGCGGAGTCTCACGTTTATAGCCCAGTCATACCCGTTTTTTGACGATCCACCGCGGCGGATCGAACATCAACGTTGTCGGTTTTACGCAGGATTTTCAATGAAGAAATACTGAACGGTGGGTACTGGAAACGAGCATCACAAAGATGCGTATAAAGACTAGCCCTGCAGGGTCGCGTATTTTGAAATTAGCAACTTACCACCACAAGGCAGGAGCACGGCTATGTTCAAATCGACTCGATGGGCCGCTGCTGGGCGCGACGTACCCATTCCCTACCGTGTAAGCAGAGGCCATTCTTGTGCAAGATTTTTGGGGAATTTCAGGGTTGCAGGCGGAGTCAAACACGATCCGGATGGGGTCGATGGGCCTTGTTCACAATGGCGATTCAGAATTGAACGCCATCGATTGGTGATTCATCCAAGACCACGGAGACCAAATCGAGGGCAAGAACCATCAGTTGTAAATGCCGAATTCCAATGCAAAAACGTGCATCAAGCAAGAAACGGCGGACGAATGATCTGAGGCATAGCGATACAGGTATTCAATCTAGCGATGTAAAAAAATATAGCTTTTGGTCCAAGCACGACCGCCGATGGCCACTGCTGAATCATGATGACAGGATAAAGCTATGCAATAATTCTTAGGAAGTCAAGGATTATTTTTCAGTCTTTCGACTTCAGCTTGGCAAACTGTGTAATCAGGCATGCCATTTGATCATGCCGTTGCTCCAGTCACCTTTCAAAAAGGGAATCCTGTCCTTGATTTCAGCTCAGAAGATGGCGCACGGGCCCTCGTTGAATTCAGAAAAGCCGGAGGACAGGTCGATGCGTCCGAATACGCACACATTGTCAGCGTTCGCACGTTGTCCGGCGGCCTGCAGGAACATATGGCCATTGCCCTGGAAAAAGTAAGTGCTGCGGTCAAATCGCAAATCGTCGAAGTTCAATGATATTCCGACCTTGTCCTCCAAAGCCTTCAGGGCAGCGGCCTTGGACCGAAACCGCAAGTCCTTGACAGGCTCGATGCGGGTCATCTTGGAATCAAAGGCCCATGCCCTGAGCAACAATCCGATCTCGTCCTCGCTGAGGTAGGGGCCTCGGGGAACCGTGGTGGCTGGGTACAGCGTGACATCGGGAGAGATGCGCGTGGCAAACCGGTCGTAAGCCCCCACCTCGGCCCAGCCGATATGTACATTGTAGTACACTGAAAAGTAGTCCACGCCGCCGAGGGAGCGCCATTCCGTGCCCTCCACCTCGATGTGGTCATCCAACCATGCCTTTGACATGCCGTTTTGGGTCATCAGGAGGTGTTCCCAGACCACGAGGTAGTCTTGGCACTCCGTCGTTTCACAGCTAGGATAGACTTTTTCCTTCTTGCAAGCGACCAATGCAAGCAGGAGAATGAGGAGATGGGCGATTTTTTTCATCGTAGGGTTGATGCGGATGCGAGGCAAAAGGTTGGAAGGGGCAACTGCAAATGCTTCGAGTGTGTAACATTCTAGGGAGACCAACAAAAATCGCTGAGTCCGTCCCGCACTCGAGGTGCGGGATGCCGACGGACGAATGACCATTTGCCTCCGGCCTAAAACGCTCAAAATCGATGATTTCTATGCTTACGCCGGAGGCAGACGGTCTTTGCCCTGTCCCGTCATTGCGACGGGGCGGGCTCCCCCAATTTGTTACACACTCAAATGCTTCTAAGGCCGCAGGGTCAAAGCCGGGGCACAACTTTGGGGCGGTCACCCAAGCCGTCCCCAAACCACGACAATGCAAATGAAACGATGTCATCGACGTGGATATTTTGCGCGCAAAATCCTCCGGGCTGCATTACCTTTGCCTTTTCAAAGACCGTTGTATGCTGAAAAAGTTCTCGATTGCATTGCTCGCGTTGTTCACCCTTTTGAGCTGGGGTTGCACGACCGACTTTGAGGTCTATGCCCCTGAAAAGGAGCTGCGCTCGGTCTATTGCATCCTGAATCCGCGCGACTCGGTGCAGTATGTGCGCGTGGCCAAGGCCTTCCAATTTGAGGGCGACGCGATCGCCTATGCCGCGACCAACGACTTGTCGATGAGCGGTTTGCGTGTGACACTCAAAGGAAACGGCAAGACTTGGACGGCTGTCGAGGTTCCCAATTACCCCAAGGATCCAGGATCGTTTTTGCCGCACCACACCGTTTATCGTTTCGACACCGACGGTTCGGGACCGGGCAAGGACACCATCGCCTTCGACAAGGAGTATGTCTTGGAGGTGGGTACGCCCGACGCGCCCGACTTCGTGACCGGCAAGACTTATGTATCCGACGTGCCGAGGCTCAAGGGAGACTTGACGCTAGTGGCAGGTGCCGGCAGTTCACAATGCCTGCCCAGGCTGTTTCTGGACCGCAAATTCAATTGCTTTTGGAAAAAATCCACCGGCAACAACGTGAAATACGAGCTGCGCGTCGGCCTGCGCTTTGCCGCCAACGGCATCGAGCAAGTCTCCCTGTGGGGGCCCACGAACCTGCTGGACGCCAACCGTGGCTGCAATGAGGGGGCTGGAAACCTTTGCTATCAGTTTCAGGAAAAGGAGCTGCTGCGCCAATTCCTGCGCAGCATGCCCGTGCAGCCGCTCACACTCTATACGTATGTGACCACCGACTCGTGCGTGGCCTTGCCCAGTCTCATCAATGATTTGCCAAAAAGCTTGTGGTTTGAGATCACGGCTGTCGACGAGTATCTGGGCAACTACATGACGGTCAATAACCCTGCGGTCACAGACCTCAATGGTGTGAAGCCTGAGTACACCAACCTCACGGGCAACATCGAGGCCTTTGGCGTGTTTGGGTCCTATGTCACCGACCGCAAGTATGTGATCATGCGTGAGTGCAGCGAGGCGCTGCTCAAATTGAACGGTCGCCCCCTGCCGCCTGGCTGCGAATGGTAGTGTTGCTTACCATTCTTCATTTCCCCTGCATGCGTTGAGACGGCATTCGCAATTATTTGCGATATTCGAGAAACCCTGATGCCAATGCGTAGTCGACCGTGGTTCCCTGCATTGCTCTGCCTCTGCCTGCTAGCCGCCTGCTCGCCAGATGTGGATGTCTATGCGCCTGAGCGGGAGCTCTTTGTCGTCTACGGAGTGCTCGACCCCGACAAGCCCGTGCAATATGTCACAATCACCAAGGTCTACCAAACCAAGGGCGACGCCTATGCCTATGCGAGCCAAAACGACCTCACGGCACGGGGCATGCAGGTGCGCATGCGGTCAGGCACGCAGGTCTTGCAAGCGGCGTTGGTGCAGATCGTCGACACGATACCCGACATGTTTTCCCCGACCACGGCCGCCTATCGATTTGAAACCACAGGGCCCAATGCCTTGGTGCCTGGTCGTCGCTATGACCTGGAAATCACCAAGCCCGGCGACTCCGCATGGATGATTTCGGCGTATACAGAGATCCCCACACAGCCTGTGCTGACCTCGCCAGGGCCACCGATCTACTCGGCGCAACTTGAGACCTATACCTATCCCACGATTGATTTTTCAGAAGACCAGGACATCTACTTTGACCGGGGGAGTGGGCGGGGATTTGAATTGCGGGTGTATGTGGAATACCAGGACGGCGAGAACCGCCATGTGGCCCGCTGGGGTCCCACGCCCGTCTTCAAGCGGCCCGTGCGCTGCAATGCCAATGTAGGCGTCGGGGAGGGGTGCTACGAGATTCCGAACTTGTCGGTACCCAACGTGTTTCATTCGGTATTTGCACAATACCCCGACACGGTCTATGTGTATGACACGATCCGCGTGGCCCGCACCCTCGATAGCCTCAACCGAACTGCATGGATCGAGGTGACCAGCGTGGACTCATTTCTCACGAGCTACCTCACCGCCAATACGGCCTTTGGTTTTGGGCTCAACCTGCTGATGGACAAGAAGGAATATTCCAACATCAGTGGAGGCAATGTCGGCATCTTTGGTGCCATTCACACCTCGAGCAACTATGTGTTCCTGGGGAGCTGCACACGTTGGCTCATGGGCCTGCGCGGGCGCCGACCAGCCGGTTGCGGGGGCTAGCTTGTCATTCTTCCTGTCAGCTTCTGCCAAGTTGTCATTGTCAAGCAGGGCCAAGGGGCGATTTTTCGGCCATTTCGTCGTATCCCAAGAGCTGGCATTATCCTTGATCCCAATAGGAAAAATCTTCTAAATAGAATGGCAGATCAGCAAAATCAGCAAAAAGAGTTCTTCTCCGAGATCAAGAACGAATTCAAGGAGATCGGCTCCAAGGTCAACAAGATGTTTGACGACCTCGTGCGTGGCAAGGACGGTGGCAAGAGCTACATCCCTGCGGCAGACGTCTGGGAAACCAAGGAGGAAATGATCTTTGAGATGGACCTTCCTGGGTGCTCGAAGAGCGACTTCAAGGTGCAGGTGCGCGACAATGCATTGGTGATCAGCGGTCAGCGCACACGTGCCGCTGAGGTGGCAGCCAACGTGTTGCACCGCGAGCGTGGCTTTGGCGAATTTGAGCGCACCTTTCCTGTGCCGGCAAACGTGGATCAAAACCGCATCAAGGCAAAATATGACAACGGTGTGCTGCGCGTGACGCTGCCCAAGGAAGCCGTAGAAGTCGAGGCTACCAACGTAGCGGTCGAATAAGCCTCCTTTTTATTCATCTAAAAAAACTGAAATAGGAATTACTGTAAAGCAATGGGAAAAATCATTGGAATTGACCTAGGCACGACCAACTCTGTCGTTGCCGTCATGGAAGGAAACGAGCCTACGGTGATCATCAACTCCGAAGGCAAGCGCACCACCCCCTCGGTGGTGGCATTTACCAAGGAAGGCGAACGGATCGTGGGCGAGCAAGCCAAGCGTCAAGCGCTGGCCAATGCCAAAAACACCATTCGCTCCATCAAGCGCTTCATGGGCCGTCGCTTTGCAGAAATGCAAAACGATGCCAAGGAAGTACCTTATGAAGTGACACGTGGCAACAACGACATGGCCGTGGTGAAGGTCGACGACCGCAACTACACGCCACAGGAGCTCTCTGCGATGGTGCTCCAAAAACTGAAGAAATCAGCCGAGGACTACCTGGGCCATGAGGTGACCGAGGCCGTGATCACGGTGCCGGCCTACTTCAACGATGCACAGCGCAATGCCACCAAGGAAGCTGGCGAGATCGCCGGCCTCAAGGTGATGCGCATCATCAACGAGCCCACTGCTGCTGCCTTGGCCTATGGCCTCGACAAGCAAAACAAGAGCATGAAGATCGCGGTCTTCGACTTGGGTGGCGGTACATTTGACATTTCCATCCTCGAGCTGGGCGATGGCGTGTTTGAGGTGCTCAGCACCAATGGCGACACCCGCCTCGGTGGCGACGACTTTGACCAGAAGATCATTGATTGGATGGCCGACGAGTTCAAGAAGACCGATGGTGTGGACCTGCGCAAGGATCCCAAGACCTTGCAGCGCCTCAAGGAAGCCGCAGAGAATGCCAAGATCGAGCTCAGCAACGCCAGCCAAGCCCAGATCAGCCTGCCTTACATCCACATGGATGGCAGCGGGGCCAGAAACCTCGACCTGACCTTGACCAAGGCCAAGTTTGAAATGATCTGCGACAGCTTGTTTACCCGCGCCATCGAGCCTTGCAAAAAGGCCGTTGCAGACGCCAAGATCAGCCTGAGCCAGATCGACGAGGTCATCTTGGTGGGCGGCTCGACCCGCATCCCCAAGGTGCAGCAGATCGTGAAGGAGTTCTTTGGCAAGGAGCCCAACCGCAGCGTGAATCCCGACGAAGTCGTGGCCGTGGGTGCTGCAATCCAAGGCGGCGTGCTCTCCGGCGACGTGCAGGGCATCCTGCTCCTCGACGTGACCCCGCTGTCACTCGGCATCGAGATCCAAGGCGGTATCTGCCACAAGCTCATCGAAGCCAACACCACCATCCCCGCCCGCAAGTCTGAGGAGTTTTCGACCGCTGCCGACAACCAGGCAAGCGTGGAGATCCACATCCTCCAAGGCGAGCGCCCGATGGCAGCCGACAACCGCACGCTGGGCAAGTTTCACTTGGACGGCATTCCACCGGCACGCCGCGGCGAGCCCAAGATCGAAGTGACCTTTGACATCGATGCCAACGGTATCCTCAACGTGACAGCACGCGACAAGGGGACCGGCAAGGAGCAAAGGATCCGCATCGAGGCGAGCACAGGCTTGAGCGAGGCTGAAATCGAAAAGATGAAGCAGGAAGCCAAGGTCAATGAGGCTGCCGACCGTGCCCGCAAGGAGCAGGCTGAGAAGCTCAACCACGCCGACTCGCTCATTTTCCAAACGGAAAAGACGATGTCGGAGTACGGCGACAAATTGTCTGAGGACAAGAAGGCACCCATCAATGCCGCCCTCGCAGACCTCAAGCGCGCCCATGAAGCCAAGGACCTCACAGGCATCGATTCTGCCACCCAGGCACTCAATGCTGCGATGACCAACATCTACCAAGACATCCAAAATGCCCAAGGCGGGCCTCAGGATCATGGTTCCAACGGCAACGGCAGCGCTGGCGAAGAGACCGTCAAGGACGTCGACTATGAAGAAGTCGAAGACGTGAAGTAACCAAGCCCTTGTGCTTGATCAAAATTGCAGGAGGCCGTCTCAGTGAGGCGGCCTCTTTGCATGCCTTCAAAACGGTTTGCGATACAAAAATGACCTCTCGTTCCTACTTTTAATACCGTTGGGGCTGGGTATTCGACCGTTCATGCATTCGCCCATGTAAACGTGCAGGATATCGGGCAAATGGTAGCCACACGACATTGCCAAGGGGCCAAAAACTGCGTAGCTTTCCACGATTATACTCACCAAGGAATTTGAGACGAAATATCGATTCATGCGTCTTTCCCAACTAGTTTTTCCAGTAACCTTGTTCTTGTGTTTTGTACTGATTTCCAGGCCATTGAAGGCAACTCACCTCATGGGGGCCGACATTACCTACACCTGCGTGAACAATTGCACGATTCAGATCGAGCAGCGTGTTTACCGTGATTGTTCTGGATCGGTAGCCGTTGGGCAATCCAACTTTGACATCACGGGAGCTCCCGGTTGCATCCCTCCCGTACAGTTGGGGCCATGGACGCCGGGCGACGACCCCGGTGACATCGCAAGCTGGCAGGTGACGGAGGTGACTCCTGTCTGTCCAGGCAGTGTGACCCAGTGCGCCAACCCCAATGTGTCTTTGCGCGGCGTAGAGGAGTACCACCGCTGGGTGCAATTTGACATCTGCGGAACCAATTGCAACAGCTACACCATCGAGTGGTGGGGCCTTGCGCGCAACGGTGCCATCACCTCTGGCGCTGCAAACGAAGGACTTGGGTCTTTCCTCACCACCATCAATACAGGTCTTGCAGCCTGTAACAACTCACCGCAATTCAATAACCCACCTGTCCCGTACTTGTGTGAAGGACAGCCATTTACCTTCAATCAAGGAGCCTCGGACCCCGACGGTGACTCACTGTCCTACTCATTGGGTACGTGTCTGGAGGAAAACAATGTTTCGATCACCTATGACCCAGGATATTCCCCGACGTCGCCACTTGGCCCAAGCTGGCAGGTGGTGATGAATCCGGTTTCAGGGGACGTATCCTTCATCCCTCAACCTGGCAACTTGGAGGTCGGTGTGATGTGTGTGTACGTTCAGGAATGGCGGAATGGCCTGTTGATCAACACCGTCGTGCGCGACATGCAGATCAACGTGATACCTTGCCCCAACAATGCCCAACCCCAAGCCAACAACGTCACCAACGTGCAAAATGGCCAAGGGCAAGGCAATTCCTCGACGGGAATCGTTGTGGGCACCTGCCTTGGCAACAACCTATGCTTCAACATTCCGCTGGTCGATGCCAATGCGGCCGATACCATCACCGCATGGTGGAATCAATCCATTCCCGGCGGTCAGTTCTTCATGTCTGGAAACCCGGGCATGCAAGACACGATCATCGGACAGAATCCAGTGGCAACTTTTTGCTGGACTCCCAACTCTGCAGGGGTGTTTTCGTTTCTCGTGGAGATGCGCGACAACGCCTGCCCGCAGTTTGGTTTTTCGCAATTTACGGTGACGATCGTCGTGAGCAACCCCTCGGTCTTGGCTGCGGTGCAGTCCATCGACTGTGATACGGCGACGATTTGTGGTTTTGCCTTCAGCGGAATCCAACCTTATTCCTATACTTGGTCGGGGCAGGGAGGACTCTCAGGCAGCACCGCCTGCGTGACGAATATCTATCCGGGACCAGGTCCATACACCTATTCTTTCATCGTACAGGATTCCCTCGGTTGTCGCGATACTGTCACGGGGACCGTGAACATCCCCAACATACCAGTGGCCGACGCTGGTCCGGACATCCTTGCCTGCCAGGTCTTCTCTGATACCATTGGCGCCGCCTCGGTGGCCAGCATGACCTATCTGTGGAGTCCGATCACAGGACTTTCCAGTTCCGTCATCGCCAATCCCATCCTGACTTTGGTGAATCCTGGGCCCACGGTGCTGCAATACCAGTACATCGTGACCCAAACCAGTACAGCAACCGGGTGCCTGGACAAGGACACCATGAATGTGACCATTTCCTATCCGCCCACATTGGCCTTGGTTCCCGATCAGATCGAATGCTACGGGACGCCGACGGGGGGGATCGACATGACCGTGACCAATGGCTTGGCCCCCTTTATCTATCAATGGACGGGGCCCAATGGGTTTACGGGGAATACCGAAGACCTTGCCAACATTTATGCAGGCACCTATGTCGTGACGGTGATCGACTCAGCGGGTTGCACCACGATCGACAGCATCACGATCACGCAGCCGCTTTCCCCGCTATGGGTGGCTTTGATATCGACCGACATTTGCTGCAATGGCGCCACCGATGGCCTCGTGGATGCCACCATTACCGGGGATTCACCACCCTATATTTTCAATTGGTCTGGTCCGGGCGGCTTCACGGCAGCCACCGAGGACATCAGCGGGCTGGCTGCGGGCATGTATTCGGTCACGGTTTCAGACAACATCGGCTGTATCATCAGCGACAGTGTGGAGATCCATGAACCCACGCCCATCGATTTTGATTTCACGGTGTATGACGCAGCCTGCAATGGCGACGCCTTGGGCATCATCGCTTCCCACATCACTGGCGGCTATGGAAATTATGGCTTCACATGGTCGCCTGGAGGCCAAACGACCGACTCGATCACAGGCTTGGTGGCAGGCGACTACATCATGACGGTGAGCGATACTTGTTTTGGGGATTCACTGGTGAATATCTACTATGAGGACTTTGAGGGTCACTCGCCTTGGACCCTCAACAATTTCATCGGACCCAACGCCGCCCAACACAACCTATGGGCGATCAACGACGGCGAGGGCGGCAACGGGCCCGGCAATTGCGGCGTGACGCTCAATGGCGACACGACCCTGCACATCGTCAGGCTGTCGGCACCCAATGGACGTGCATCCTACGCCTTGGGCCAGGAAACCAATGTACGCGCCGAGTCGCCCTTCATTTCCACAGTCGGGTACAGCAACCTGACCCTCGAGTTTGACTTCATTTCCCTCGGTGACTTGTTGCTCGACAATTGCAGCGTGAGTTACAACGACGGCCTCGGATGGACACTGCTCATTCCATCGATCAAGAGCTTGAATTGTGGTGTCGGATCAGGACAATGGCAACGCAGGAACATCGTGTTGCCGCCTTCCTGCAACAACATCGCCAACCTGCAAATCGCCTTCAACTGGACCAACAACAACGATGGTCTTGGCGCCGATCCTTCGGTCGCCATCAACAACGTGAGGATTTTTGCACCGCGCATCTTCTCGCCGACGGCTTGCAGCGTCAGCGACACCGCGACCGTCAATGAGCCCGGCCCGCTGGGATCGAGCATCGTGTCCACCAACGTGCTTTGCTTTGGCGAGGCCACGGGCACGGCGACCGTCACGGGGACAGGTGGCAATGGCAATTTCCACTTCGCATGGTCCAACGGCATGTTTGGAAGCAGTGTC
>JANMIM010000039.1:0-7910 GCA_031375795.1 Bacteroidota bacterium | reverse complement strand
TTTTGGCAGCGTGCCAGTGATCAAAAGGCGGTCGTACCAGGTCAACTCGCCGGATATACTTTTCGCGTAGCGATCTGTGAGGAGTTCCATGGACTCAATTTAAGAAATTGTTCCTTTTGGTTCTGGCTTGGCCAGGTTAGGAATTGGATGATTGATTCCATGTTTTTCTCGTTTTTTGAGTCGTATCAATCTTTCAAATTCAGCGCAATGCTGTTTCCGACATTAGGTAAGCATTCCCCTTCACCTCACAATCACCAACCGCTTCTGCACCATCCCAGCTTCGGAAACGAGGCCCAAGGTGTAGATACCTGCTGCAAATGCCTTCAAGTCGATGCGAATCAGGTCTGTACCCTCAAAATGCCCTTGAAAGACCAGCCTGCCGTTGCTTTCATAGACATTGATTCGCAACGAAGCCGGCACTGCGCCCTGCAAAAGCACGGCGACCTCATCTTGGGCGGGATTTGGATAGAGCACCACGCTCAGCTGTGTATTGACTCCGCCAATCGTGTTGAGGATCACAGGAAAAGACAAGGATTGGCTCGTGCAGCCATCGCTGTTGGTGACGATCACGGCGTAGTTGCCACTGACCGCGGGCTGGTAGGTGATCGCATTGGCGCCTGGAATGATGTTGCCGTTGAAAAGCCATTGGTAGCTCACCGATGGGTCGGTGGAGAGCAGGACACCATTGAAGGTGATCTGCGGCTGGGCGGGGAGACTGTGGACCGTGATTTGGATGCTCGCCGAATTGCTGCATTGGTCGGTCGTCGTGACGGTGACGGCATAGTTGGTTGTCGCAGTGGGGCAGGCGATGGGGTTCACGATCAAGCTGTCTGAAAGCGAGGTGGTCGGGAGCCAAACGATTTGAGCGGCAGTGCCGGTATAGCTTCCCTGAATCTGCGCGCAATCCCCCTGACAGAGCGCGGTATCGGCACCGAGGCTGATCTGGGGCAATGGCAAGGCGCCCAGGGAGATGCTGTCGGCACCCGTGCAGCCCACGGTATCTGCAATCGTCAGGATGTATTGGATGCTGGAGCCGATGATGGCGGTGGGGGATTGCGAAGTCGAATTGCTCAAGCCGATGGAGGGTTGCCAACTGTAGCCATAGCCGGCCGGCCCATGGAGGACGATCGAATCCTGGACACAGACCATCGTGTCGCGGCCCAAACTAACGGGCGCGACCGACGATACCGCAATCGTGATGCTGTCGCTTGCCACGCATCCGACCGAGTCGCTAGCCGTGAGCAGGTACTGGATGCTGTTGCTCACGGTCGCAATGGGCGATTGGGCGGATGGATTGCTCAAACCGAGCGGCGGCTGCCAATTGTAAGCATAGCCAGCGGGTCCATGCAGCACGACGGTGTCATTCTCACAAACGATCGTGTCGGCACCCAAACTGAATGGGGCGACGGACGAGACTGCGATGGCAATGCTATCCCTGCCTGCACATCCGGCGCTGTCGGTAGCCGTGAGTACATATTGTATGTTGTTGGCGACCGTGGCAGTGGGGGATTGAGCGGTCGGATTGCTCAATCCGAGCGGTGGTAGCCAGTTGTAGGCATAGCCAGCGGGGCCTTGCAGGATGAGGGGGGCGTAGGCGCAAATCGTGGTATCATTTGCCAGCTGAAATTGTGGTCGCGGGTGGGCCGTGATGGCGATCGTGTCTGAGCGCGTGCAGCCAAAGGCATTGGCAACCGTGAGGGCATATTGGACGTTGCTGCCAATGCTCACAGTGGGGGATTGGGCAGTCGGATTGCTCAGACCGGTTGTGGGCAGCCAATTGTAGACATATCCCGCCGGCCCCGGCAACACAAGTGAGCCGGGTGCGCAGACCACCGTATCTGCCCCCAGCCCAAACGCCGGTACCGAGGAGGCAATGATCGCGATGCTGTCCCTGCCGACACAGCCCGCAGTATCGGTCGCCAGCAGGGTGTATTGGACGTTGTTGCCGATGCCAGCGGTGGGGGATTGGGCAGATGGATTGCTCAAGCCGACGGGCGGCTGCCACGTGTAGGCGTAGCCCGAGGGCCCCTGCAAGACAATGGAATCTGGTGCGCAAACCGTTGTGTCGGGTCCCAAGCTGAACTGCGGCAACGGACGCGCGGTGATGGAAATCGTGTCGCGCCCGGTGCAGCCGACGGCATCGGTGATCGTCAACCTGTATTGTACATTGCTGCTGATGGTGGCGACCGGATTGCCGATCGTGGCGTTGCTGAGGCCCGTGGTGGGCGACCATGAATATGTGTAGCCAGGAGGCGCGGCGAACTGCAGGCTGGCGTTTTGGCAGACCGTCGTGTCGTTTCCGAGGCTCAGCGGGAGATTGCCGATCACGGCAGTATATGTATTGGAAACGACTGGCGTGGCGCTCGCGCAGCTCAGGCTGGAAACCATGCTCACCTGCACAACGTCTCCGTTTTGCAAACCATTGGTGATGAAATTCGAGGCCGTGTTGGCGACGGGCAACCCATTCACGGTCCAGGCATAGCTGGGGTTCAATCCGCCAGCAAAGTTGCTGGTGCTCAGCGTGATCGTGGTTCCGGCGCAGACGGTCCCTGCCGGATTGGCTTGCAATGTGACCGTGGGCTGCAAGGAGTTGGAGATGGTGATCGGGAATCCATTGTCTGGGCTTGTGATGACCGGATTGGAGGACACAACCCTGATCCTGTAGTTGCTGCCATTGGCACCGATGGGCAGCGTGGCCGTGATCACGCCCGACTGGTAGATGAGGGCGGCAGGGGTGTAGGAGCCGATGTTGGTGGGGGCAGCAAAGCTGCCCGATGCATCGCTGAGCTGGGCGGTGTAGGTAGCACCACCGCCCCACCAGCCTTTGGCGTGGTAGGCCACAAAGATCGAGGCCCCAGGGCAATAGGCGTTGGTGGAGGTGTATGCGCGGATGATCTCGGGCACACCCGATTGATGGATGAACCCGTCCAGGCCACCGACGCAATAGCCGTGTAGTCCCCCATCGGTCATGGAGATGCTATTGTAGGTGGCGACGGCGGAGCATGCAGCACTGATGCCTGTGAAAGTCTTGAGGCTGTCCATTGAAAGCTGATGGCCATTGGATCTTGCCACAAAGGCCTGATTCGCACTGGCAAACCACATTTCTCTGATTTCTGCATTGGCGGGATTGTTGTTGGTGGGCAACCAGGTCGTGCCTGTATTGGTGGTGTACAGCGGCTTCCCAAATGTTCCGGCGCAGTACCCCAATGAATCATTGACAAAGACAATGTCGTTCAAGTTGCTTGCTCCGACGGGTGTGTACGGGGTCCAGGTAAGTCCACCGTTCATGGTTCTTTGAATCTTGAGGTTATTGATGACGAAGCCTGTATCTTCATTGATGAAAAACAATTCGGTGTATGCTTCATTGACCCCGGTGCCGATGCTCGTCCACGATTCTCCTGCATCCGTGGATTTGAGCACGACGCCAGCACCAATCCCACCGCCACATGCAAAACCTAGATTTGAATCGAGGAATTGAATGTCGGTAAGGCCCAAGAGTGTATTGCTAGGCTTTTGGACCCAGTTGTCGCCGCCATTGGTGGTTTTGAAGATCCGGCCGCTGTCCAAAACCGCAAAGCCCCGTTGAGGATCGAGGAAAAACAACTTTTGGATGAAAGAGTTCGACTGCCCGTTCACCAATCTGGCCTGCTCGAAAAAAGTCGTTCCCCCATTCTCTGTTTTGAAAATGTGGCCTTCCCGTCCACCCGCATAGGCGGTATCCTTGTGTGGTGCTTTTACGGTAAAGAGCTCTGAACTGAGCCCGGCTGTTTTGTTGTACCATGTGATCCCGCCATCGGTGGTCTTGGTGATGCGCCCGTTGATCCCACCAATCCAACCGTGGTTTTGATCGGCAAAATGCAGTGCAGAGTAGGAATCAGAGGCACCGTTGGGGGTGCGTGAGACGACCCATGAGCTTCCTGCATCGGTGGTTTTGTAAATGCCTTCGGCGGGTACACAGACATAACCCACGTTTGCGGTCGGGAAGTAGATGCGGAATGTAGGGTTGCTTGCACCCAGGTTGAGCATGGTCCAGGTCGTGCCAGCATCGGTGGTTTTAAGAATGCCGGTTCCGCTAGCGGCGTATCCCACGGTGGCGCTGGTAAAAAACAGTTCCCTAATCCCAGGTGCAGTCAGCGGCACCACAGTCCATGAAGTGCCGCCATTGGTGGTCTTGAGCATTTGGTTGCCGCTGCAGGTGATGAAGCCGAGGGTAGGGGAGGCAAATACAATCTTTCCCAAGGTGGCGGTCACACCACTCGTGATCGTTTGCCAGGTCGCACCCCCATTGATCGACCTGCGTAAATAGCCGCCATTTCCGGTCACAAAGCCAGTATTCAAGTCCTTGAAATAGATGTCGTTGTAGCCACTGCCTACGCCAGTAGTTTGTTGTACCCAGGTCGCGCCACCATCGGTTGTTTTCCTGATCTCAGACTGCGTGCCGGCAATCCATCCGGTCATCTGATTCACGAAATGCACCGCGACGAGGCTGAAATTGAAGCCCGTGCTCATCCTGATCCAGTTTTCGCCCCCGTCGATGGTCTTGAACAAGCCGTGGGTCGAGGGACAGGAGCCAAAAGCTGCCGACGCGAATACGGCATAGCCATTGTATTGGTCGGTGAATGTCATGTCGTTGATACCGGCTTCGACCAATTCATTCCGACGCCACTGGGCGAGGCCAAATGCGGGGATCAAACAAACCAAAATGAGCAAAAATCTTTTCATTTCGAAGGCGTATGATTGAAAGTCTGGAGGCAAAGATAGTGGTTTGTCATTGACAATGAAGTCATTGATGTCAATTTAGGGCATCAATGCTATCGCTTTTTCCTGATCAGCGCAAGCGGACACCCGGTATCCAAAATGCAGATGGTATCCTTGTCCATGAAAACAATACCCATTTTGTCGCCGTGATCTGGGCGTTGATCATCGAAGATTGTCATGCGAAAAACCGTCCCATAATGCTTTATGCCGGCGCAAATGCTTGCCGTGTCGACAATGGATTCAAGGGTGTAGGTGCCTTTGAAGTTGATGCCGTCGCCCTTGGTGCTCACTTTTCCGCTACTTGCATAATTAACCTCATAATACTCCATTCTGTCGATTTCTTCGCGAAGTTGGGATTCGTTGCACTCGCCGCATAGATCGATCACCTTCAGGGTCATTGCCTTGCTGGGCATCCAATCGCCAGCAAGCTGCCGCTTGGCAGTTCGGGGCTTGAGCGGTTGTGCTTGTAGATTCTGGCTACACCAGCCCATCAATACGAGCATTGCTAGGAGGAAATACATTGGTTGTTTCATGCTCAAAGTTGCCTTTTTTTGGCGAGATGATCAAGGGCCGCACCGTCAACCATGTAATCGAAACCCGTTTTTTTGTTTGTGGAGTTTTCAATTCAATGCCTAAATTACGGCAACATCTAATTATCCTACTTTTCAATGCTGAATAAAAATCTACCCAAAAGACTTCTTGCTTTCGCTGCCATGCTCTCTTTTTGCTTGCTACTCCCTGCCCAAAGGAAGTTTCAGGTCAGTCCACATCAATTGGTGCCTGTCCAGCATCCTGACCGGGCCACAAGTACGGCACCCGTGCCGGCTACCCCGCTTAAGTACACGCCCAGTGCGCAGGCACGCATCACGGCTGTGAGTCCCATACTCATGGGCAGTTCCGGCAATTTCTACTCGAGCAATATCCCGATGAACAATAGCTTCTTTGCCAATGACAGCACAGGGGCGATGGTCTTTGTACACCGCAACGACCCAGGGTTGTTTGGCGGGTCCACCTATGGCTTGCGATACGACATTTCCACCGATCGTGGTGCCACCTGGAGCAGTGACATCGGGCCGATGAATCCCACCAACCTCAATGGCCGTTATCCGCAAGTCGCTGGTTACGATGCATTTGGAAGCACCAATGCACTGGCTGGCAGGGCGATTTTCCTCTCGGAAAAGTACACGGTGAGCTGGGATGGGTTCAACTATGGAAACACAGCCTTGGTGACCACTGGCAACCCCGCGACACAAGATTTGCTCCTGGCGACCCCTGTGACCGCCCCCAATGGCGGCATGAGCGAGGGACTGAACGGCGAATATTGGGTGGCTCGCTTTTCATACAACGGCAACAACACCACCGATACGCTCAAGATCTACAAAGGTGTGTACAATCCCGGCACCCAGTCGATCAGCTGGGGATTTCACGCCAGCAAGTTGATGCCTTGGAGCACGAGTTACGACGGCACACCCTATACGGTCTCGCCTTCGGTTGCTTTCTCACCCGATGGGAACATCGGCTGGATTGCGACGCTCGGGGACCTCACGGCTGGGGCTGACTCGACGATGCAGCCGATCTTGCTCAAGAGCACAGATGGTGGGGCCACCTGGGGAAACCCGGTCGAGGTGCAACTCAACAGCTACCCATGGGTGGCCGACTCCTTGCGGGCTCTTTGGCTGGACAGCCTCGGCAATCCTGCCTCCTCGGGGCGGGCCACGACAGGCTTCCACTATGACCTGACGGTCGATGGAGGCGGCAATCCACACCTGTTTTTTGTGATCGGCACTGGCAGCGATGCCAACAATCCGCCCGCTTATTCCATTTACAGCGGCCTTTCCAAATATGCCGTGGACCTCAACAGCAGCAACCAAGGCTCGACCTTTGATTTGCGTCTAGTCGCTCCCATCTTGACGTTCAGGGGCCTGTTGGGTGGCGGTGCGGGCGTGACACAAGACAATTATCCGCAGATCTCCCGCACACAGGATGGCTTGCATATCTTTTATTCCTGGGTCGACAGCGATACTGCGATCTACACCGGCAACCAAAACGGCATCGGGTTTGGTGAATCCAGCAATTTGGCGCCCAACCTTTGGACGGCTGGCCTGCGCGTGGTTGACGGCTTTGCGACTTGCATCCATGCCGTGACGGCCATGGACTTGATTTGGGATAGCAGGGCCTTGAGTCCGCAGATGTCGCCAGAGGTTTTGTCGACCGGCAGCGGCAACGGCGCGACCTACAAGCTGCCTATCGTGATGATCGAGATGGTCAACAACGATCCGGCCCAGCAGTGCCGGTACCATTACTTTGGAAATGATGCGATGCTGCTGGAAACCGACTTTGGCTACCCTCCTGGTTCCAGCGTGTATTGGTATGGCTGTGGGGTGTCTCCATCGCTGGCAGCCAATATCCAGGGCAGGGTGTATGCAGACATGAACAGCAACGGCACCTTTGACGGGGGAGACGTCGGCATCCAAAACCGACTCGTGAATACCAGCACGATCACCTATGCCGACGTGACCGACGGCAATGGGGATTATGACATTTCCTGCCTCTCAGGCTATACCTACAGCCTGCAAACCAATGGTTTTAATCCTCTGGTGTGGACGCCTTCGCAGCCCGTGGCACCCTATTCGTTCAACGTAGCTGCACCTGGCACGGTGTTCAGCAGCAACGATTTCGGATATGCGCCCGTGTCCAACGCAGAGGACCTGACCGTGGATTTTTCATGCAGCCCCTTTTGGCCATTTATCAACAATTCTGCCACGATGTATGTGCGGAATCTGGGAGCAGTCGCGAGCACCGGGACCCTGGTACTCACATACGATACCCTTTGCACGATCACCTCGGCTTTGCCGCCCTATTCGTCCATTGATTTGATCAACCATCAAGCCACTTGGAACCTATCGGCGATCCCACTTTTTAGCACAATGTCGATCCTCGTGCAAATGAGTCTGCCGCAGTCAACCCCCGTAGGGACGCAGTTGAATTTCAGTGCCGAAGTGACGACGACGGGGACGGATGTTGTGCCTTCCAATGACATTGGCACAGGGACCACTGTGGTGATTGGCAGCTATGACCCCAATGACAAGGCTGTGAATCCTCCTGGTGTGGGCACCAACCACCAAGTGAATCCCGGAACACCGCTCAATTAC
>JANMIM010001481.1:0-2228 GCA_031375795.1 Bacteroidota bacterium | reverse complement strand
TTACCATCGTCGTGACCGAAAATCCGACCTTGGTGCCGGTGGGCAATGCTGGGGTGGACCGCACGATCTGCGCGGGCCAAAGCACCACCATTGGCGACGTGACGCCCGTCGTCGGGGGCCAAGGCCCTTACAATTACAGTTGGACGCCGACGACCAACCTCAGCAACCCCAACATCGCCAACCCGATCGCCAACCCGATGACGACCACGAACTATACGCTCACCGTCACCGACAACCGAGGCTGTGTGGACACCGATGTGATGACGCTCACCGTCAATCCCGGCCCCACACCCAATTTGGGCGTGAACCAGACGGTGTGCCCGACCTCGCCCGTCGTGCTGAACGCCGGGCCGGGTTACTCACAATACTTCTGGAGCACGGGTCAATCGGGATTGCAGGCGATCAACGTCACCAATCCCGGATCCTATGCCGTCACCGTCTTTGACAATGCAGGCTGCATCGGTCGCGATACGATTTCCATATCGAACTTTGTGCCGTCGGTGGTCAATCTCGGCCCCGACAGATCGATTTGTGCGGGTTCATCGACCCCGCTCAATGCTCCCGCTGGCATGACATCTTATGCATGGAGCACGGGGGCGACCGCCGTCTCCACCATCAACGTCTCCACGGCAGGCCCCTACAACGTGACCGTGGTCGATCCCAATGGCTGCACGGTGCGCGACACCGTGGTCATCGGCGTAAATCCATTGCCGATCGTGAACCTGGGCGCCGATTTCAGCATTTGCCAGACCACACAGACGACCTTGAATGCCGGAACGGGCTTTGTCAACTATGCTTGGAGCAACCTCGCCACATCCTCGACCGTGGCGGTCGGGGCGGGCACATATTCCGTCACCGTGACCGACGTGAACGGCTGCCAGAAGGCTGACACCATCGTGGTGAGTAATTTTGCGGCGCCAGCGGTGAACCTCGGCCTGGATTACGACTTCTGCCAAGGCACGACGACGACCCTCAACGGCCCCGGTGGATTCGCTTCCTACCAATGGAACACCGGAGCGACGACGCCATCGATTTCCCCGATTTTCCCCGGCAACTATTCGCTCACCGTCACCGATGCCAATGGCTGTCGGGGAGCGGATTCAATCCTCCTGGGCTGGTATTTTGCGCCTTTGGTGAATGTCGGGCCCGATGTCGTCATCTGCACGGGCAGCAGCGGCGTGACCGTGAACGCCACGCCGGGTTTCGCAAACTACCTCTGGAGCACGGGAGCCGGGTCGGCGAGCATCAACCTCACCACCGGTGGCACCTATTCGGTCATCGCCTTGGACGCCAACGGTTGCCAGGCTGTGGACACGCTCGTGGCCACGTTGGTACCTGCCGTGAACCTGAGCCTGGGCAATTTGAATTTGTGCCCTGGGGCCACGGGCATCATCGATGCAGGTTCAGGCTACACGAGCTACATCTGGAGCAATAGCAGCACGAGCCAATTCATCAGCCCCACCGTGGCAGGCAACTATACGGTGACGGTCACCGACCCCAATGGTTGCAGCGGCTCGGCCACTGCGACGCTCGCCTATTTCACGGCTCCAGTGGTCTCGGCGGGGCCCGCCAACCAAAATTTGTGCAGTGGCGACACGTTGCAACTGAATGCATCGGGGGCGTTTCCCAGCTATGCTTGGTCCAACGGGAGCGTGGGGCCGTCCATCGACGTCACGGTTCCCGGCATCTATACCGTGACCGCCACCGACATCAATGGTTGTGAAGGCACAGCGAGCGTCACGGTGTCGTTTTTCACGGCGCCAACAGTCAGCGCAGGAGCGGCAAACCAGAACCTCTGTCCCGGCGACACCCTGCAACTGATCGCCTCGGGTGCATTTCCCAGCTATGTTTGGTCTGATGGTACGCTGGGCGCCGTGCTCGATGTCACCAGCCCCGGCATCTACACCGTGACCGCCACCGACGGCAATGGTTGCGAGGGCACAGCCACCGTGACCGTCAATGGCTTGCTCGCGTCGGTCGTGACCTTGGGCCCCGACGGCGTCTTGTGCGATGGCTCGTCGGTCTTGTTGGATGCAGGTGCTGGATTCACGGGATATGTCTGGAACGACGGGTCGATCTTGCAGACGCTTTCGGCATCGGCCATCGGAACCTATGCGGTGACGGTGACGGGTGCTAATGGTTGCGAAGGCAGCGACGACATCACGCTGGCGGTGAGTCCGCCGATTGTGGTGGACTTGGGAGCGCCCACCGTGCCGCTCTGCGAGGGC
>JANMIM010001414.1:0-3113 GCA_031375795.1 Bacteroidota bacterium | reverse complement strand
GACCGCTCGTGGTACAACCGCGCCGGCGTGGAGAAGGTGATGGGCTTTTGCACCGACAAGGAATACGCGGAGTTTATGCAGCAGACCCCTGAGTTTGAAAAGAACTTGGTGCAAAGCGGGATTATGCTGTTTAAATTTTGGTTTAGCGTGACCAAAGACGAACAAAAGCGCAGGTTCAAGGAGCGCGAGAACCATCCGCTCAAGCAATGGAAACTGTCGCCCGTAGACAAGGCTTCCTTGGGCAAATGGAAAGAATATACACTGGCCAAGGAACAGATGTTTTTTAGTACCGATACCTCCGATGCTCCCTGGACCGTCATCAAATCCAATTGCAAGAAGCGTGCACGGCTCAATGCGATGCGATTCTTGTTGCATCAGGTACCCTATGCCCCCAAGAATCAGGCAATACTTGGCAGGCTCGATCCCTTGATCATTGGAAGGTTTAGCGACCTGAAAATGAATGTTGCGAAGCATTGAGGGTGCGGGCTCTGCACGGCAGGCTCGGGCTTGCTCCTCGCCTACCCACGCCAGCCTCACTGAAAACCCAGGGCTTGCCCCCACGGGAAACCCCAACGCAACCCACCTCCCGTTGCCCTCGGTGATCCCTCCGGGATTGGGTTCGATGAACCTTGGGTCCTGATTACACCCTATTCATTGTACATCAAATTGCATCCCCTCAATTCCGAATTGTCGATGCGGCCTAGGACCTCGAAACTACCGTCGGGGTGGAGCCTGCCGAGGTCGTCGGTGGCGATGAAGGCGCAGGAATGCAGGTTGGCGAGGTCGATGACGTTGATGCGGCCGACTTGTCCCATCGGCGCAATGCGGTTGGGGATGTAGCTGTCGGTGACCACGATGCGCATCCATGGTGGGCAATGGAAGCGCTCGTCGCCCATGGAATAGGCCTGGCTCAGCAGCTCGGTCATGCCATATTCGGAGTGAATATTGCGCAGGCCGAAGGCCCTTCTCAGCTCAGCGTGCAAGGCGCCACGTGTGATTTCCTCACGGCGGCCCTTCATGCCGCCGGTTTCCATCACGATCGCATCTGTGGGCAATTGCAGCGCATATTGCGCTGCAAAATCCAGCAACGCAAAACTCACGCCGATGAGCAAGATGCGCTCACCTCGCTCGGCAGCCTCCACCAATCCCTGACGCAAGGCCTCAAAATTCGACAGGTAAAACCCACTCCCCGGCAATCCGAAGCGCAATATCCAGGTCTTCACCATATGCACCAATGACGAATCAGCACGCTCCAAGTAACTGGGCAGCAAGGCAAAAATCGTGTATTCGCCCTCGCCATACAGCTGCCCAAATCCCGCCATCAAGGAATGCTCGTAGAGGCCCAAGTCGCGCACCAAATGCCGCGAAGTCTCCTGCCCGGTCGTCCCGCTGCTGCGATAGACTGCCTGCGGCTCCCAATCATCGCCGCAACGCATGTCAAAATCCTTGAAAAACCTGATTGGAATAAATCGTTGCGCAGCGTCCCCCAACAATGCGCAATACCGCGCCATGACAGCGTTGGATTGCAGTTGGTAGCGCCAGATGCGTGCTGCCATCGCCTCAAAATCGATGGTCGGCGTGCAGATCTCGGCAGCGATGGGCAAATCAAGAGCCATGCCGAAAAGTAATGCTTTTTGGGAAATGATCGGTCGGAAAAGATGGCACGGATCAGCCGCCCACGGGGGTACACGTATTGCGCTGCGAGGGTGAGCGGTACCACCGCGCCGACTCGCCACCGTAGTTGTAGTGGATGGTCACCAAGACCTCGTCGATTTGTGGCCGAGCAATCGCGCCCACGCACTTGACCTCGATGGCGATCCCAAATCCCGAACCATTGATGTCCTTGCCTTTCCAGGGCGTTTCCCACAACTCTTGGTCGTCGCCGTAATAGGCTGCTGTCCAATCGGCATCCCAAGTATCTTGGGTGTGCAGACTGCGGCCGATTTCCTGGTTGCCCAGCAGCAGCATCACCTTCTTGTCTTGGATGGCATCGGGCACATCAGCCTTGCGGATCACGACCACCTCGATGCCCGTGACGATCGCCTCGGCTGGCAATTTGAATCCAAAGTTGGTGATCTTCAGCACTTGGCTGAACTGATCCTTGGTGAGTGGAGCCGTGGATGCGCGGCTCTCATCGTCGTCGCACCGCGCATTGAAGGGATCTTGCCAATAATATCCGGGTCCTGGCTCAGAGAGGAATGACTTCCCGCATTTGGGACCAAGCTCGGCCTGCTGGGCATGGCCCACCGCAAATATCAACAACAAAAATATCCAACCCGCTGCCACGCGAACGGTCATCCCGAAAGCTTTCATAGGACTCCTTTTGATTACGACCAACAACAATACCAACAGCCAAACAGGGGGTGAGATCAATTCCAATCTGGAGAGCAAATTACATCCCCATCCCCAGCTTGCCAACTTTTGTTATACACAATGCGAGGGCATTTTCCGCCATATCTCTCCGTAAATACCTGATAGTCTGCCCATTCGTCTCGGCTTACCGCTTGATTGCCCGACTGCATCCGACCATGGCCCTCGATGAGCAATGTGAACGGAGATGGGCAAAGATTCTGAAAAAAACCATCGAATTGCTGCCTACCGAACGTCATTCTTGTTAAATTGCCATCCAAAACGCGACACCCTCAATGATTCCATACAATCCGAAGAATTGGTTCACCCTGATATTTAACTTCCACTCCTCGCAGCTTGTGAAAAACATGCTGCCGAACATGATCGGAATCGGCGCCTTTTCTGCGGCCATGGTCTGGGTCTTTCGATACTATGAAGTGGAAATCCCGGCAGGCGTGAGCATCCACTCATTTGTGGGCCTCGTCTTGGGCTTGGTGCTCGTATTTCGCACCAATACAGCATACGACCGCTGGTGGGAAGGCCGTCGGCAGCTCGGCTCCCTCACCAACTGCTCCCGCAACCTCGCGATCAAGCTCAACGCGATGATTCCCCTGGAAGACCGCGAAGCCCGCCAATTTTTCGCCAAGACCATCCCCAATTTTTACTTTGCGCTCAAGGAGCACCTGCGCGAAGGCGTGATTTTTGAGGAACTGCACCTCGAGGGCATGGCCTATGCAGACGAGGCAGAGCGCGTGCGCCACGTG
>JANMIM010001381.1:0-3837 GCA_031375795.1 Bacteroidota bacterium | reverse complement strand
ATCAAGAAAAGCCCCTGATCCGAACACATCCAAATCAGACCATGGTTTTCAGGCTTCATCTGAATAATCCGGGCATTGTCCAGCTCGGGAAACCTGCCCCCTCCTGATATCCTTTCAAGCCGCTTGTCGTGAAGCTCAATTTGCCACAATCCTTTTTCTGTGCCTATCCAAACTTTTCGTTCATTCATCTGAAGGAACGACCACCCTTCAAAACCTGTCTCTATCCGGGTAAATGCTCCATTGGGTGCATCCTGAAGGTAGATCCGGCGATTTGCTCCACTGATCATTCTTCCGTCTTTCAACTTGCCTAAACCAAAATGCCCCCAGTTCTGATCATTGTGTGAGATCAGTTGCACAGCTCCCGTAATCAAATCGCATTGGTAAAGCCCCTGATGTTCTACATTCACAAACAGATCATCTCCCTGGATCAACATGCCCCGTGCCGCATGAAATGTGTTCTCATCTTCCTGCTCGCACCTTAAGATTTTCTTAAAACGATCCCTACGGATTGCAATTGCTTGAAGTCCGAAATTATTACCGATCCAGCAGACTCCATTTCGATCCAGAAAACTGACTCGCGGAACCTTATCTTCCATACAACAAGCCATGGGATCTGACGAATCCGGCAAAACCAGTTTTGGCTTATTCAGTTCATCGACGAGGTACAAATCCTCCCCAATTGTCGGCAAATGCCGACCTTCAATCTCATTTGGAAATGATTTTCCTTTCACGACCTTTCGGATCTCACCAGTTTCTCCGATCTGGTAATATTCATACAACTGGTCACTATTCTTTGTCCTGATCCATTGGGGTAGCCCGGCCTTCAACTTCCACACCGGCAAGGAAACATTCTTGCCAAAGTCCCGTTGCTGAAGTATCCGACCCAGGGTATCAAGCTCGATCAAGACATGATCATCAACGATCCCCCAGTACGTCTCAGCAACCGCAAAGAGTTTTAGTTTACCTAGATTTGGACAAGCAAAGTGCTTGAATTTCCCATTCGGCAGAAAGGACCAAATCGTCCTGGTTTCCGGATCATGCATTACCATTGTCTCATCCTTGGATGATTGAAGGACCACTTGATCGCTTATAAGAACCGGCCCGACTTCCTGCCCATATCGTTTTCTGAAAGTCGTTCGCTTACGGGTACGTGGACACCAGATATCAATATCATTAACGGGTTTGGGGGGAATCAGCCAGAAGCAGCCGCCTTGTTCCTGGTATATCCTCCAAATATTTTGGGTCATTAACGAGTCCGTGCGAGTGGAGAAGACCTTGAACTGATAGCCATCGTATCGCGTCAAACCTTGTGGCGTACCCAACCAGATAAATCCCAGACTGTCCTGTATGATATCGTTGATTTCACGATGGGGTAATCCCTCCTTTACGCCCCAATTATATACGGTAAGGTCATAACTGTTTTGCGCAAGACCTGAGGAGCAATGCACAGCCCATAGAAAACTCAATGACAGGATTCGTCGAAAGATTTTCACATTACAAGTTTAGACAATTATGAACAAAGCATTCCCATGCCCCATCGCAGGGCAACACGCATTTCAAATTTTGAGGAAGCCTAGCAACTTGATCAGGTAGTTTTCATGCCAGGATGCTTTCATTCTTTTCCTGTTGGTGCTGAGCCTTGGTGTTTTGTCGTGATTGAGGATATTGAGGGCCAGCCTTCGCAGGATTGCGAAATTCTCGGCAGCATTGTCTTTGCGTTTTCTGCACCGATCCTCGTCGAATTGTACGTCCAATACCCAATGTTGGGAGTTTTCGATGCTCCAATGGCTTTTTACCGCAGCGTTGAATGCGCTGGCGAGGGCATGCCTACTGGAGAGATAATACCTGTTCTGGTTGGTTTTGTTGCCGTTCCTGATGATCTCGGACTCGACCTTGACCGCCGCCTCGAGTCTTCGGCTGGAGTAAATATTGCACAAATAGCCATATATCAACACCTTAAGAAGCATCTTCAGATGGTACGAGGAGCTTCCGCCACCTTTGTAGTTCTTCATCAGCACCGAAACATCCATTCGGTCAACCACGTCGGCCACAACCCGAGCTGGGTGGTTTGCGTCGATCAAATCGCCCAAAGCAGGCGGGAACAGAAGCATCTGATTCGGCCGCGAGGCCTTGAAGGTCACCACGGGCAGCTCAATTTTGGACTTTGGTCTCTTTTTTCGTGTCATTGATTTCAATATCAAGGCAATGCGACAAAAAGCCAGTCCCATTTTTAAACGATGAACCGTGTACAAAAAAGGGGCTGCCTTCTCTTAAGACAGCCCCTTTCACGGCTTGTTGAATCATCCTAGGATGATCCAGAATCTTTTTCTCGAATTACTTTTGCAAGACCAGTTTGATGGTCTTCACAACACCTTTCCCAGATTCCAGACGTGCATAGTAGATTCCTGCTGCCAAACCGTCACCTTTGAAGCTGACTTCATTGGCCTCCAACGAACCTACCATTCCATTGTAGAGTTCGGCAACTTTCACACCATTGAGGTTGTAGACATTGACGCTTACTTCTGCTGCATTTGCAAGGGAGAAACGTAGTGTCGTTGCATTGCTGAAAGGATTTGGATAGGCATCGAAAGACTCAGGAACGGAACTGCTTTCTGCTGAACCTGCTTCTTGTCCACCCATCATTTTGTAGCCTTGGCAATTCATTGGGTCTGCATAATTTGAACAGGCACCGATACAATCACCTCGCAACAGCAAAGCTGGAACTGCACTCGCATTCACACAAATTGTGACGAATGGGTTGGTAGCGCTTCCTGTGTGGTGACACATGGTTACTTTGTTGTTGCCCGAATTGCCTGCAAAACAGCGTGCATCGATTGCATCGACATGGACCGTGCTGGTAGCCGTGCACCCGTTTGCATCTGTGACAACCACTGTGAAGTTTGCATCCGTTGTCAGCGTTGCATTGAATGATTGACCAGCAAAGATGCCGGGATTACGCGTTGTGGAATCATTGGCAGTGCTGGCTCCCGTACAAGTCAGGCCGTTCCAAGTGCCTGTCAGAATTTCATCTCCGACACTGTTTACCATGTTGCAGCGCAGTGGCCTGCTCATCGACCATGCATAGCTGATCGGGCCTGTGCCTCCCGCTGTCGTTACGGTGATCGGCGAGGTCTGATCCAGTGAGTAGCCATAGAAAATCAACGGGTTGCTCGAAGAAGCCACAGCTGTCAATGCACGTACGCGCGTTACGGTAAAGGAACATGTACTTGTATTGCCCGCGATGTCCGTAGCAGTGTAGACAATGGTGGTGGTTGTGCCGCTAGCAAAGGTAGATCCTGATGCAGGTCCAGCAGTACGGACTACTGAAACTCCAGAGCAGTTGTCAGTCGCTGTAGGAGTTGGCCAGCTTGCCGTGGCGGTGCATGCCGAGATGGTAATGTTCGAGCCACAGGTAATCGATGGCGGCGTATTGTCATCCACGATCACGTTTTGATTCGCAGTCGTTGCATTACCATTGCCGTCATTGAAGGTCCAGGTGACCACGGTCGTGCCTTGGGTGGTGATCGGGAACACGGTGGTGGTGGTTCCGGTCACGGTTCCGGCGCAATTGTCAGTGGTGGTCGGAGCCGATGGGGTTCCGCTGCACTCGCCGACATTGGCGTTCGCAAGTACCGGGGTCACCGGCGCGGTCACGTCATCGACGATCACGTTCTGGTCAGCGGTGGTGGTGTTGCCATTGCCGTCGTTGAAGGTCCATGTGACCACGGTCGTGCCTTGGGTTGTGATCGGGAATACCGTTGTGGTGGTTCCGGTCACGGTGCCAGCGCAGTTGTCAGTGGTGGTCGGAGCCGAAGGCGTGCCGCTGCACTCACCGAC
>JANMIM010001377.1:0-2606 GCA_031375795.1 Bacteroidota bacterium | reverse complement strand
CTATGAAGGCATCTTCAGGGCCGTGGTGCGCAAGGGCATCGAGGAAAACCTGTTCAAGAACTACGACGAGGGTTTCAGCACGCGCACGATCATGAGTGCGCTCAACTGGACACATACTTGGTACCGGCAGGATGGGGAGTTGAGTTCAGAGGAGGTTGGGGAGCATTTGGCGGGGATATTGTTGGGGGGATTGGTTAGGACGGTTTGAGGAGTTCAGAGTTCAGAGTTCAGAGTGGGGAGTGGGGAGTGGAGAGGATGAAAGATGAAAGATGAAGGATGAAAGATGATCGAAACGATCGAGATGGATGAGGGGTTGTGGGTGATCGGCAATGGTGTAATTCTAAATTGTTAATTCTTAATTATTCATTGTATGTACGGAGCGTTGACAGTCACGGAGTTTGACAATTACGGCAAGGATTTGAAGGATGAAGATCCCGAGAAGCTGGCTGAATTTGAGGCGAAGATCGATCGGGGCGAGAAGATCGAGCCGATGGATTGGATGCCTTATATGTACCGCAAGCAGCTGATCCGCATGATCGAGCAGCATGCGCACAGTGAGATCATCGGAGCCTTGCCCGAGGGTACGTGGATCACGCGCGCTCCGGGGTTCAGGCGCAAGCTTGCGCTCATGGCCAAGGTGCAGGACGAGTCGGGGCATTGCCAGTTGCTGTATTCGGCGGCTGAGACGCTCGGCAAGTCACGTGAGGACATGATCGACGACCTCATCAGCGGCAAGAGCAAGTACAGCAATGTCTTCAATTACCCCGCCAAGACCTGGGCCGACACGGCTGTGATTGCCTGGCTCATCGACGCGGGTGCGATCGTGAACCAGACCATCAATGCAAAAGGGTCCTACGGCCCCTATTGCCGCGCCCTCGAGCGGATTTGCTACGAGGAATCATTTCACCTGAAATATGGGCACGACTCCGTCGTGCACCTCGCCACGGGCACGCCCACGCAGCGCAAGATGGTCCAGGAAGCCTTCAACCGCTGGTGGAAGCCGATCATGCACTTTCACGGGCCACCCGACAAGGCCAGCCAACACACCGAGGTGCTCGTGCGCTGGAAGGTCAAGATGGCCACCAACGACGAGATGCGCAACATCTTCCTGGACACCTATGTGCCCAAGATCAAGGAGCTCGGCCTCGTGATCCCCGATCCCAACCTGCACCGCAACGCCGAGGGCATCTGGGAATTCTCCGATCCCGATTGGAATGAATTTTACGAAGTCATCAACGGCAACGGCCCTTGCAATGCCGAGCGTATCGCCGTGCGCCGCATGGCCGAGGAAAATGGCCGCTGGGTGCGCGAAGCCCTCAAAGTGTACAGCGGTTCATACGTAGCCCCATTGTCCTAAACCCATCCACGATGAAACTAGATTCCCTAGACCCCCGCATCTCCCGCGCCGACCTGCCCAGCGCCGAGGAATATGTCACCAAGACCGGCCTCGACCAATGGGAGACCTTTGAGGTGTTTCACCAGACCTCCAGGGGTGCCCAGCATGTGCACGTAGGCAGCGTGCACGCCGCCAACGCCGAGCTCGCCCTCATCTTCGCCAAGGAGCAATATGCCCGCCGCATGAAATGCGTGAACCTCTGGGTGGTGCGCACAAGTGCCATTGCCGTCACAAGCTACGACGACAGCGACATGTTTGAGCCCGCCACCGACAAGAGCTACCGAGAAGCTTTTGGCTACAAGAACAAGCACATTATCCAGAAGTTCGTCGCGGAGCAGAATTCTCAGAATTTGGAGAATCCTGCAGGTGTGGTGAATTCTGGGCACTGATGCCGGTCTTGGGATAAGTTGTGTTTTGAGCCTAGGATTCAATTGGATTCGACCGCAAAACGGCCCTTGAAATGCCCACTGAAATGCCCCCCAAAAACCATCCCAAAGGTCAGCTCCCCGGATTCAACCCCAAGTACGATTCCGGCAATTCTGTAAATTCTGCTAATTCTGAGAATTCTGATTATGAATAGTGACGCCATCAAAGACCTCCTCTACCGCATCGCCGACGACGACCTCATTTTGGGGCATCGCGAGAGCGAATGGACCGGCATCGGACCGATCCTGGAGGAAGACATCGCATTTTCCAGCATGGCCCAAGACGAAATCGGTCATGCACAAGCATATTATGTGATTTTGAACGAACTACTGGGCGAGGCGAATCCCGATGCCCTGGCATTTGGACGCAAGTCGAGCGCCTTTCGCTGCTGCCAATTGGTGGAGTTCCCGATCGGGGACTATGCCTACAGCCTCGTTCGCCACGCCTTATATGATGTCGCCGAGAGCATCCGGTTGGAGGCGCTGACCAAGTCGAGCTTCAGGCCGCTCTCCGAGCTCGCCAAGAAGCTGCTGCGTGAGGAGCGCTACCACCACATGCATGCGACCACATGGCTCAAGCAACTGGGCCGCTCGACGCTCGACGCCAATCAGAGGCTGCAAGCAGCCATCGACGAGGCCTATCCCTACGCCTTGGCCCTGTTTGAGCCGACGGCCTACGATGCTGCGATCGTCGCCGACGGACTGCAGGTGAGCGAGGCCGAGCTGGAATACAAGTGGATCGAGGCGATCGCGCAGCTGTTTGCGGATTGCGGATTGCGGGTGCC
>JANMIM010001325.1:0-3453 GCA_031375795.1 Bacteroidota bacterium | reverse complement strand
TCCGCGCGCTCGGTCGCGAGATGGGAATGCCCGACGACGTCGGCTTACAGAGGAGGAGATCCTCCTCACCGATGGCGGCAGCCTCACATTGGACAGCATCGTCTACGGGCCGCAGGTGGCAGACGTGTCGATGGGCCGCTGCCCCGATGGCACCGGCGCACTCGCTGCACGTGCCACGCCGACCTTCAATGGCTACAATTGTTCGGTCGAAATCGAGGATCCCAAATGGCTGCCCATGCAAGTCAGCGTGTTTCCCAATCCGGCCAGCGACCACATCCAAATCACGGCTTCCAAGCCCTACAAGGGTGAATTGGTGGTGACAAATGCGATGGGCATCAAAATTATTTCTGAAAAGTGGGAGGGAAATACTACCTTAGACGTTAAGGAATTGTTAACTGGAGTTTATCTTTTTAGACTAGGCAATTCCACTGGAAAGTTGGTCGTGCTACATTGAGTGAGAAAATGACAGAAACGTACGTTAAGGGCAGGCTGTATTGGCTTCGTCGTTTGCCTTTGGCCTTGGTTTTGCCGCTGCTAACCACGATCTTGCTGGTGGCCTGCGAGAAAGAACCAGGCAAAGGCGGATTGGCAAGTATACAGGGGAAGGTTTATGGCTATGATTTGAACGCCTTCGGGATCGTTCACGACAGCGGCTATGCAGGTGGGTTCAAGGTCTACCTGTCTTATGGCGAAAACGACTGGATCGACGCCAACGAGGTCACCTCCCCGACGGGTGACTATTGCTTCAAGGGCCTGCAAAAAGGCATGTACCGTGTGGCCGTGTATTCCGAGTGCGATACCTGCCTTTTCAACCAAGTGTACTTTGAGCAAGCCGCCGAGCTGACCGAGACCAGGCAGAAGGCGGTCTTACCCGATTTTGTGATTTACAAATGACCCCCGCAGCGACATTGGAATCGACCGCACTTGACGATGCATTGTTTGCCCTGACACCGGTTTCGTTGAAGGGCTTGGACAAGGTCAAGCTGATGAACCGTGTCGATTCCAAGTTTGTGTTTCATGCCCGCGAGCTGCCCGGGATTTTGCAGGAAATCGCTCCGCATTATACCGTGTTGGAGATCGACGGCAAGCGCCTCTTTGATTACGTTTCGCTCTACTTCGACACCGACAATTACCTGCTCTACCGGCATCACCACATGGGCAAGCCCAACCGCGTGAAGCTGCGTTTCAGGCAATATGTGGATACAGGGGATATCTTCTTCGAAGTGAAGAAAAAAATCAAAGGCACCCGCACAGACAAGTACCGCGTGCGGCTGCCCGAGATCAATGTCGCGCTTTCCGATGAGGCCCGCGCGCTCATGCAAAAACTCGATGTCGATGGCACCGACATGGTGGGCAAGACCTGGATCAATTACAAGCGCATCACCCTCGCGGCCAATGAGAGCGAGGAGCGCGTCACGATCGACCTCTCCATGGAGTTCATCGATGAAAACGGCACGATGAAATTTCCTCAGTTGGTGATCGCTGAGATCAAGCAGGCCCGCATGCCGCGGCAGAGCCCCGCCATCAAGGCCATGGTGTCGCGGCGCATCGCAGCCTTGCGCATCAGCAAGTACTCGCTGGCGGTGGCCATGCTCGTGCCGGGCATCAAGACCAATGCCTTCAGGTCCAAAATCAATCAGGTGAATAAAATTATCAACGCATAAATGGAGACTTTTGATCAGTCAGACTCACTCAATGCCATCGTCGAGGCGGCGGGCAAGGTGGTGAAATCCACCAGCCCATTGGGGGAGGTGGGGGGATTGACGGAATTTTTGATCCGGTTCCTCTTCAACCTCGCAGTGATTTTTGTGATCGTGCGGGTGATCTACTACCGCAACCACAAAAACAAGGATTTTGTCTTCACATTCTTCTTGTTCAACATCATCAACTTCCTGATATGCTTCCTCTTGAGCACAGCCAAGCTCAAGATGGGCTTCGCCTTTGGCCTCTTTGCGATCTACTCCATCTTGCGTTACCGCACGGTCACGATCCCGATCAAGGAAATGGGCTTTTTCTTCGTGAGTGTGACCCTCGGCATCATCAACGCGCTCGCCTCCCTCGACAATTTCTACGTGGAGCTGCTCGTCGCCAACGCGCTCTTGATGGGCATGACCTATATTTTGGATGGCGGATTCTTGGCGATGAAGCACGAGAATTTCAAGGAGCTCATCTACGAACGCATCGACCTCATCCATCCCGATAAACGAAAGGAAATGATCGCGGACATCAAGGCCCGCACGGGCTTGGAGGTACACCGCATCGAGTTTGTGCGCATCGATTTCCTACGTGACGTCGCCAAGATCAATGCATTCTATTTCTCCGACAAAAACGAATCGCCTTCAATCGGCTCCTCGGTCGCAGACGGTGGCGGCGATGACTAGTCGCTTCACATATTGCGGCGTGCTCATGGCCTGTATCTTGCCTTTCTTTTTGAGGGCACAGACGAGCGATTTCCAGACCCGCACCGGCATCCAAGTGAAGCAAGACCTGCCCAAGGGATTTGACCTGTCCCTCACCTATCAGCTGCGTGCAGACCGCAATTCCCAAGCATTTTCGGGGGGCTACACCTCGGTCGATCTGGGCTACAAGCTCGGCAAACACCTCACGGCGATCGGTGAATTTCGCTATGCGACTTCTTACAGTTGGGACAAATTCAGGTTTGGCATCGGCTTGCAGTGGAAGGACAAGCTGATGAAAAAGACCGATTACAGCATCAAGGCGCGGTATCAGCGGGAGCACTACCTCCAAAGTTGGCCGGAGATCGGCCAATTTCCGGACCGTAACAACATGCGTGTGAAAATCGAGGTCGAGCGCAAGCTCCTCAAGCGCCTGTACCTGCACGTGAGCAGCGAGCCACAGGTGCGCATCGCGGGGCGTGCAGGCGGCTTCCAGCGCGTGCGCAACATCGCCGGCCTGGATTGGGAATTTGTGAAGCGCATGCACTTGGATGTGAGCTATTATTACCAACCCGAGTTTGCGCTCGGCCATCGGGTGAATACGAACCACATGGTCGTGAGCACCTTGTCGGTGGATTTGCCGAAGTGGTGGAAGGGGGAGGATAAGAAGGGGAAGGGGAAAGACGATAAAAAGAAGGACGATACGGGGAAGGAGGCTGACTGAACAGATGGCCAATAGGGATGTTTTTCCCTAATTTTACCGCGTTTTGATGGCGCAATTGAAGCTCAACGCAACTGTCTTCCCCTGTCAGACAGGCCACTGCGAACCTCCGATTGGCGTTCAGGACTCAAGGTGGACAAGACCTCATTCATCCGCATCAAAACCATTTTGCTTACCTCGCCGCCATATTCGCTTTGCAGCTCGTAAATCTCTGACATGATGGTTGCAGCTTCTTCGAAACGTTCCATTTGCATGAACAGATGCGCCAACCTTGCATAGCCCTCAGCTGCATCCTCCCGTTCAAAATCAATCGTTGCGACTTCAATGCCCTTCTTG
>JANMIM010001285.1:0-2549 GCA_031375795.1 Bacteroidota bacterium | reverse complement strand
CATCAACAATGGCACTTGCGATTTTGTGATCCCGGGCGAAGTGAGAATGGTGCTGACGTCCTGCATTCAATACCAAGCGGGCGGTGCCAATACCCATGCCCCTGACTTGATCATTCCGGCCGCTACGGGAGACACCCTCGTTTGGAATGTACCCGATCTCAACAACATCGGGAATTATGGCTTTTGGGACTATGCAGTGATGGTTTCCACCTGTACCACGGCAGTGGTGGGAGACACCGCTTGCATCACCATGATGGCCTTGCCGACGAGTGGCGATGTCAATCCCGCCAACAATAGCTATACAAGGTGCTTTGAGATTGGAGTCAGTTTTGACCCCAACAACAAGGAAGTCAGTCCACAAGGCAGCGGAATCGCCGGAAACATCCCCCCCACCACTTCCAAGCTGACCTATACCTTGAATTTTCAAAATACAGGTACCGCCCCGGCGTTTAATATCTACCTGTTGGATACGCTCAGTACGCATCTGGATATCAATAGCATCCAGATCATTTCGTCCAGCCATGCCATGCAACCCTTCCTCTTGCCCGGCGGCGTCATGAAGTTTCAATTCGCCAATATCCAATTGCCCGACAGCACCTCAGATGAACCGCACAGCCATGGCAATGTAATCTATAGCATCAACCTCAAGCCGGGATTGGCGCTTGGAACGGAAATCAAAAACAGGGCTTCCATTTACTTTGACTACAACGATCCCGTGCTCACCAACACCACCGTGAATACGCTCGCATTGCCGACGCTCATCCAGGAAACGACCGAAGGCAATGTTGCCATTTATCCCAATCCAGTTGCCGATCAAATCACCGTCCGATTGGACCACCAAGCCCCGGCGAGCATTTCCATCACGGATATGCTCGGCAAGGAATTGAAGCATATCCGCACCAGCAACCTTGAAACGGAGATCAATGTCGAATCCTTGGAAAATGGGATCTATTTCATCACGGTCGATCAGCGGGGGAAGAGCGTGCGGAAGAAGTTTGTGAAATCGAAATAATATATGCTTATCGGCTACTTTGCCAGTAAGTCAAAATGCTTGTCATTTCGACCGAAGTCATGGCTGATTTGCAAGGCTCCGAAGGAGCCGCAGCAAATACCCAAAGACGGAGCGGAGAAATCTTGCGCCGCACGATACACCTCCGTATGACCTTTTAGCTGATGAAGAATCGCTGAAATGTGCCACCTATCCATATTGTGGTTAAGCAGGAAGTGCTACAAGAGCCGCTACCTCGCTTCTCGAGGTCGTCTCCGCTGCGTGGTCGGGTCGCTTCGCTCCCTCGACCACTTCGGTCGAAATGACATGCTGTTTTTCCAAGCTACTGGTAAAGTTCCTGACAAGCCTAAAATAATGTATTCCATCTCGGCAGCCCGGCATCCGCTTTTTTTTGCAAAAAAACGGATGCCGAGCTGCAATAGACACATTGTAACCGCAAACAAACCAATCAATCGGTTGTCTTTTGCATGCGTAGACCGACTATGAAGACGCATGAATCGCATTGGCTCATGGATCCCAAATCGCATCCGTCGATCAAGAATTTCGTGACAGCAGCCTTGGACAAATTGGGCGACAAACAAATCGAACCCCAAAACGACTTCGCAATCGATTTGGAAGAATGGATGCTACAAAGCGAGGGATCACTGGAAAAGAAGGCTCACAAAATCCTTGAGACCCTCCAAACGTGAGATGTGCAACTCTTTTGAAAACTTCCGTAAAGCCCTCCCTTGCAAAATGCCTCACTTTTACATTTTCAAATAGTAATTGTCAATCCAAAATACAATGCCTCACATTTCCATCTTGTCTTCCAGCGTGCGAAACGACAGAAAAAGCCATCGGTTGGCACTGTACTTTCAAAATTATCTACGCGAAAATAAACTAGCGACAACTGAAATCCTGGATTTGAAGGAATACAATTTTCCGATCTTCCAAGACACGCTCAAAACGCTTCAAAATCCCAAGGAAACCGTGCTTGATTTCGCTGCCAAGGTGAAGGCGGCAGACGGAATCATCGTCGTGACCCCGGAATACAATGGTGGCTATCCCGCAAGCTTGAAAAATGCGATAGACTTGCTGTATGAGGAATGGAAGCACAAACCTGTTGGGATTGCGACGGCCTCTAACGGCCCTTTTGGTGGCAGTCAGGCCCTGATCAGCCTCCAATTCACGCTATGGAAAATGCGTGCTTGGACCATCCCTGCGATGTTTTCGGTACCCGCGGTAGAAAAAGCCTACGGATCGGATGGAGCAGCCGTCGATAAACCTGCCTCAGATTCCCTTGCGGCGATTTTTGTCAAGGAGCTCCTTTGGTGCATTGAAGCGGACACAGATCCGAGGCATCAGTCTGGGGAATAAATAGTTAGGACGATCCGAAATTTCATCAATAGCTCAAAACGCATGTCATGCTATCTTGGCATGGTCATTAGGTGTTGTTGATTCGGCAGAATATTATTTGGTTTGAGGATGTATCCTCGATCCAGCGGGGACAGGGTTGGGAATAGGCTGTTATTGTCATTTGCCCAAGAGGCCGTTCGAAATG
>JANMIM010001278.1:0-3461 GCA_031375795.1 Bacteroidota bacterium | reverse complement strand
GCCGCCCGCGCCATCGATGATCACGTCAAATGCGCCCGCCTCCTCCTTCAATTTCTTGGCCCAGCCCTGCTCCTTGTACAAACTGCCGCCTTTTGCACCGATCGCCATCGCCTGCCGCAATTTGCTTGCGCTACCTGTCGTGACCCAGACCTCGCAGCCGAGTTTCAAGGCAAATTGAAGCGCAAACAATGCCACGCCACCGCCTATGCCTGTCACGAGCACACTGTCGCCACCCTGCGTACGTGCCCTGCCCATGAGCGCACGGTAGGCAGTGACACCCGCGAGCGGCAATGCGGCTGCTTGTGCAAAGGTCAAATGCTCGGGCATAGGATGCACGTTTTCGACCGCAATATTCACCAATTCGGCCAGGGTGCCATCGTCTGGCAAACCTAATATTTTGAAGTCCTTGCCTTGTGCATTTTCTTGATCACCCCAATTGAAGGTCGGGTTGATGATCACGGATCTGCCCAAGAGGCTGGCGGGCGCGTCTTTGCCGAGTTTCTCGACAATCCCAGCACCATCGGAACCCAAAATGAGCGGGTATTTGATGCCCGCATATTGGCCCTTGGTGATCCAGAGGTCGCGGTGATTGAGTGCCGCGGCTTTGAGGCGCACCTGCACCATATTGGCCTTGAGCAGGGGATCGGCCACGGTTTTGATCTGCAGGCCTTGGTCTTTTCCTTCCAGGATGAGGGCTTTCATGGGGTCGAGAATTAGAAAATAAATGCTTCGGCGCGTTGTTGTGCAATGTCAATCTCCACGCTCACATATTGCTTGAGGCTTGTGGCGATTTCCATGCCGATGTAATTGCCCTGCACAGGGAATCGATGGTGCCCGCGATCGATCAAGACGGCGGTTTGGATCTTGGCCGGTAACATCGGCGCGATCAGCGAGAGCGCCTGCACGACCGTGTGCCCGGAGTAAAGCACGTCGTCCACGATCAAGACGTTGGCTTCCAACATGGCCTGGGGATCGGGCTGCACCTTCCAACCCAGTGCATCGTTTTCGAGCTTCTGGAAATCTGACCGCGTGAGCGCCAAATTGGAGATTTCCCTCAAATGCGCCTCCAAGATGTCGGCCAAGTAGATGCCTCTGGGGCCGATGCCAGCCAAGACCAGCCGATCGACGCCAAAATTGCGCTCATAGATCTCATAGGCCATGCGGCGCGACATGGCTGCGATCGCCCCCGAACTCAGGATCTTGATTTTTTCTGAAGTTGCTTCCATTGCAGCTAAAAATAAGACAAAACCTTCATTGCTGATCGGTTTTCCAAACAAAAAGTGGCCTCGGGTTTGTCCTCCTGGAAATTTGGGGCGATGGGCCTTTCATTTGCCTTTGTGGGCACCCCACGACTGATTCAGGTTTTGTCGGATGCCGCGGATTGCGGCACGCCCGGGAATCCCCAGGCATGGAAACAAAAACGGGAACCCTAGAGTTCCCGTTTTCCTTTTCTTGAACCACGATCAGTCGCGAACGACGTCTTTGTGGCGCGTTTCGGTAGACTTCTCCTTGGTGTACTTGGCCTTGAACTCGGCCAAATCCCCAACGATGATGTCTTCGTATTCGCGGAGACCCGTTCCCGCAGGAATGAGGTGACCCACGATGACGTTTTCCTTCAGACCCAACAACTCGTCGGTCTTTGCGGTGATGGCAGCCTCGCTGAGCACCTTGGTCGTCTCCTGGAAGGAGGCGGCAGAGAGCCAGCTCTTGGTGCCCAACGATGCACGGGTGATACCCTGCAAGATGGGGCGACCGACGGCAGGACGTGCAATCCTTGCCACGACCAGTTTCAGCTCCTTGCGGGCCAAGCTCTGGTTTTCCTCACGCAACTTGCGAGATGGGACGATCTGTCCAGCCTTCAACTTGTCGCTGTCGCCAGCGTCCTCGATGAAGTATTTGTCCCAGATCCAGTCATTTTCCTCTTGGAAGTCGTAACGTGACACCTGCTCCTTTTCGAGGAAGATGGTATCGCCGGCATCGACGATCAGGAGTTTTTGCATCATTTGACGCACCACTACCTCGATGTGCTTATCGTTGATCTTCACACCTTGGAGGCGGTACACCTCTTGGATTTCATTCACGATATAGGCCTGCACTGCGCTCGGACCCTTGATCGCCAAGATCTCTGCGGGCACCACGGCACCGTCTGAGAGCAAGTCGCCGGCATACACCAGGTCGTTGTCTTGGACAAGGATGTGCTTGGTGAGCGGAATCATGTACTTGCGGGTATCTGAGCCGTCACGTGAGGTCACGAAGACTTCACGGTTACCGCGCTTGATACCACCCAAGGAGACGATGCCGTCGATTTCAGAAACCGCCGCAGGGTTGCTAGGATTACGTGCTTCAAACAATTCCGTGACCCTTGGGAGACCACCGGTGATGTCAGAAGACCTGCCGCTCACCCTTGGAATCTTCACCAAGATCTGGCCTGCCTTGATCTCCTCCTTGTCGTCCACCATGATGTGGGAACCGATCGGGAGGTTGTAGGAACGCAATGGACGGCCTTTGTTGTCATAGACCTTGATCGCAGGGTTTACGCTGCGGTCTTTGGAGTCGATGACCACTTTTTCGGTGTGACCAGTGGTTTCTTCCTTTTCCTCCAAGTAAGTGCCACCCTCGGTCAAGCTGTCGTAGTGGATCGTACCGTCGTATTCAGAAAGAATCACAGCGTTGTAGGGGTCCCAACGGCAAACTTCAGCTCCTTTTTCGATCTCACCGCCGTCTTCGCAGAGCAGCTGGGAACCGTAGGGAATGTTGTGTGTCGAGAGAATCCGGCCCTTGATGCCCATGACGCGCATCTCGCCAGAACGTGTGATCACGATCGTCTTGAGCTCGTCGCCTTCCTGGCGCTTCACCGTGCGGATGTTGTCAAATTCGACCTTGCCCTTGTACTTGACGATGATCTTGGAATCAGCCGCCAAGCGTTGCGCCACACCACCGACGTGGAAGGTGCGCAAGGTGAGCTGGGTGCCTGGCTCGCCGATGGACTGTGCCGCGATAACGCCCACAGCCTCGCCGACTTCGACAAAGCGACCGGTCGCCAAGTTGCGGCCGTAGCACTTCACGCAGACGCCTTTCTTGCTCTCGCAAGTGAGCACCGAGCGAATTTCGATGTTCTCCAAACCTGAATTGTCCAGGGCCAATGCGAGCTGCTCGGTGATCATCGCGTTTTCAGGAACGATGATCTCATCGGTCTCTGGGTGGCGAATTTCCTCGACACAGACACGACCCAATGCGCGCTCACCGATCGTCTCGACGGTTTCGTCGTTTTGGATCAATGGCTCCACTTTGAGACCGCGCAACGTACCGCAGTCGTCTTCGGTAATGATGACGTCTTGGGACACGTCGACAAGACGACGTGTGAGGTAACCTGCGTCAGCCGTCTTGAGAGCGGTATCGGCGAGACCCTTACGTGCACCGTGCGTGGAGATGAAGTACTCCAACACCGAGAGACCTTCTTT
>JANMIM010001277.1:0-3262 GCA_031375795.1 Bacteroidota bacterium | reverse complement strand
TCAGGGCTCCGTGGCCGACTATCCGCTCACGATCAAGCATGCCGATGGCCACCTGACCGATGTCTTGTACAATGCCTCGGTGTACAAGGATGCCGAGGGCGTCGTGCTCGGCGTCTTTGCCGCAGCGCGCGACATCACCGCCCAGAAACAGAGCTCGCAATATGCACGCAGCCTGCTCGAGGCAAGCCTCGATCCGCTGGTGACCATCGACTCGCTCGGCAAGATCATGGACGTGAACGAGGCCTCGGTCAATGCGACCGGCATGGCCCGGGCAGCACTGATCGGCACCGACTTCTCAGATTATTTCACCGACCCCCAGCTCGCCCAGGCGGGCTACGAGCAGGTCTTTGAAAAGGGCTTCGTGGCCGACTATCCGCTCACAATCAAGCATGCCCTCGGCGACCTCATGGATGTGATGTACAATGCCTCGGTGTACAAAGACGCCGAGGGCGTCGTGCTCGGTGTCTTTGCCGCTGCGCGCGATGTCACCGAGCAGAAGTGGGCCATCGATTTGCGCATCGCAAACAAGGAATTGGCCTTTCAAAACGACGAGAAGGAGAAGCGGGCGGAGGAATTGGTGATTGCCAACCAGGAACTCGCATTCCAAAACGACGAAAAGGAGAAGCGGGCCAATGAACTCGCCATCGCCAATAAAGAATTGGCCTATCAAAACGACGAGAAAGAGCAGCGGGCCAATGAACTCGCCGTTGCCAACAATGAACTCGCCTTTCAAAATACCGAGAAGGAAAAACGTGCTGCTGAGCTTGCCGTTGCCAATACCGAGCTGGCGTTTCAAAGTGAGGTCAAGGAAAAGCGCGCCGCCGAACTCGTCGTTGCCAACCTGGAGCTGGCCTTTCAAAACCAAGAAAAAGAGAAACGTGCCGCCGAGCTCGCGATCGCCAATGTCGAACTGGCCTTCCAAAGCGAAGTCAAGGAAAAACGCGCGGGCGAGTTGGCCATCGCCAATGTGGAGCTTGCCTTTCAAAATGGTGAAAAGGAAAAGCGTGCCGCCGAATTGGTGATTGCCAATGAGGAACTTGCGTACCAAAGCGAGGTCAAGGAACGGCGGGCTGCCGAATTGGTGATCGCCAACAAAGAGCTGGTCTTCCAAAACCAAGAGAAGGAGCAGCGTGCTGCAGAATTGGCCCTCGCCAATGAGGAACTCGCCTTCCAAAGCGCCGAAAAAGAAAAGCGCGCCGCAGAGCTTGCCATCGCCAACATCGAATTGGCCTTCCAAAATGATGAAAAGGGAAAGCGCGTGGCCGAGCTCCGCATCGCCAACTATGCCCGCGGCCTCATCGAGGCGAGCCTCGACCCGCTGGTCACCATCAATGCCTCCGGCAAAATCACCGACCTCAACGCCGCCACGGTACACGCCACAGGCATTGCGCGTGAGCTATTGATCGGTTCCGACTTCCTGGATTACTTTACCGAGCCGCAAAAGGCCCGCGAAGTCTATGAGGAGATTTTTGCGCAGGGTTCTGTGGTCGATTCGCCCCTCATCCTCAGGCACAAGGATGGAACACTCACCGACGTCTTGTTCAACGGCTCGGTTTACAAAGACGATTTGGGCATCGTGCAGGGCGTGGTCATCGTGGCCCGCGACGTGACCGAGCGCAAAAAGATCGAGGCCATTCTCGCCAAGAGCCTACAGGAAATCTCGGGCTACAAAATGGCCCTCGACGAGTCCTCCATCGTCGCCGTCACCGATCAGCGCGGCATCATCAACTACGCCAACGACAACTTTTGCAAGATCTCGGGCTATTCCCGCGAGGAACTCATCGGGTCCGACCATCGCCTCATCCGGTCTGGCTTCCATCCAAAAGCCTTCATGGCTGAACTCTGGAAAACGATCGGCGAGGGAAAAATCTGGACGGGCGAGATCAAAAACCGCGCGAAAAACGGCACCATCTATTGGGTGGACACGACCATCGTGCCCTTTATGAATGCACAGGGCGAAATCTATCAATATGTGGCCATCCGCCAAGACATCACAGCGCGCAAGCTCTTGCTGCAATATTCGATGAGTTTGATCGAGGCGAGCCGTGACGCGCTCATCACAATCAGCCCCGAGGGCAAGATCACCGACATGAACGAGGCGATGGTGATGGTCACAGGCAAAAGCAGGGCAGAGCTGAGGGGTTCAGACTTCAAAAATTATTTCACCGATCCCCAAAAGGCGATGGAGGTCTACCAAGAAGTCTTTGCCAAGGGTTTTGTGGCCGACTATCCGCTCACGATCATCGACCACAAGCTCACGGTGGTATTGTTCAATGGCTCGGTCTACAAAGACGACACCGGCAATGTCGTGGGTGCGGTGATCGTGGCCCGCGACATTACGGAGCAAAACCGCGTGCAAAAAGAGCTCACCGAGGCCATCGTCTTTGCAGAGTTGGCGACCGAGTTTGCGGAGCAGGCCAAGGCCCGTGCAGAGGAGGCAACCGAGACTGCGACGAATGCCGTGAAGGCCAAGCAGCAGTTTCTCTCCAACATGAGCCACGAGATTCGCACGCCGATGAATGCCATCATCGGCTTCACGAAGGTGCTGCTCAAGACCGAGCTCAGCTCCAAGCAAAAAGAATACCTATCGGCCATCAAAATGAGCGGCGATGCCCTCATCGTGCTCATCAACGACATCTTGGACCTCGCCAAGGTCGATGCCGGCAAGATGACCTTTGAACGGATTCCCTTCAAAATGGCGGCATCGATCACCTCGATGTTGCACCTCTTTGAAGCCAAGATCCAGGAAAAGAACATTGGATTGGAGATCGATCACGACGTGCGGATTCCGAATGTGATCTTGGGAGATGCCGTGCGCTTGCACCAAATCATCCTGAACCTCGTGAGCAATGCGGTGAAATTTACCAATCAGGGCAAAATCTCCGTGCGAACCCGGCTGGTTGAAGAGGATGAGACAAGCGTGCAAATCGAACTCTCGGTGATTGATACTGGCATCGGCATTGTCCCCAGCAAGATCGACTCGATCTTTGAGAATTTTCAGCAGGCATCGAGCAGCACATCTCGCCTCTTTGGCGGTACGGGTTTGGGCCTCGCCATCGTGAAGCAACTCGTAGAGCAGCAGGGAGGCACCACGCACGTCGTCAGTCAGGAGGATGTCGGCTCCACGTTCAGCTTCACGCTGACTTTCGGGAAAACGCAATCTGAGGCCGAGGCCATGCTGCAAGTCATCGAGTTGGACCCAGACTTCAAAAACATCAAGGTGTTGGTGGTGGAAGACATGGCCCTCAACCAATTGTTGATG
>JANMIM010001233.1:0-10887 GCA_031375795.1 Bacteroidota bacterium | reverse complement strand
GCGCCGATGATGAGGATGGGATGCATTTCTGGGGCAAAGGTAGGGATAGTCCGCATGAAGCATCGGATTGCCTCCACAAAATGCGGCTGCTACCTTCGTGGGGCGTGCGCCTTACGCCTCCATCATCCGCACCAAGATCTCGAGATTTGCGTAGCAGCCGTACGCGGTCCTGGCGTCTTGGATGGTGTAGTTCTTGGCGCGGGAGGAACTCGCTAAGAGGGAAATCAAGGGCCTGAACATGATCATGAAAATGATACTGAGCAGGCTGGGCTCGGTGCTGCCGTGGCGAATATCGGGGATCTGGCCAGCGTAAGCGAGGATCTCGGGCGCGGTGACGTGGTCGCGCACGTAGGATTTGAATTCGCGGGAGGAGGTTGCGAACGTTACGAAATCCTGTAGCATGCCGCTGGCAAAGGCACGGTTGGCCTGGCTCTTGAGGTCGGCGATGCCGCGTAACAAAAGGCGCTGTTGTTTCTCGAACTCCATTGTTTTGTCCTGCATCCCGAAAGTAGCAAAAAATCGAATTGAAAGTCAATGAGAAAACCGCGTTCCGCACCTGCCAACATTGTCGTTGTGGGGCAAGCCCGAATGGCCATGTCGCAAGGCAGCTTCGATCGAGGTCTCCAAAAGCTGGTCACCACGAGAATGAGACGGATCGAAAAGCAAAAAATTACCATCAGCCTTCGAAAAATGTACAAAATTTGCCCAAATCGATCGTTTTCTCATTTTTTATTCGTCAGCACATGAAACAATATTTTACCAACAACCGAAAATAATAGTGAAGTATTGAAAACAATAAAATACCAAGTATTGAAAATATTGGAAAAAAATAACAACTTTGGGGAATTGAAACGAGACATGGAAACATGGACAAAAAACAGCGGCAAAACGGAGAATCGGCTGACAAAAGCTGAGCTTTTCAGGCTATCGCGGGCCAGCGAGCCTAGCCTGAATCCCCATACATTTTCCTGGCGACTGCGTGAACTCTGCAAACAAAACGTCCTGCAGCCTGTCGCCCGGGGCCAATATTCCCTACAGCCCAAGACTACCTACCTGCCTCGGCTGGACCAAAGTGCCTGGAAGCTCAATGCACAAATCCAGACCAGCTTTGGGGGCATGATGCATTCGATCCTTCAAACCAATTGGCTCAATGACCTTTCTCGGCACCAAGCAGCAGCCAATTTCACGGTCGTGGAGATCGAAAAAGACGCCATGGAGCCACTATTTCATCATTTGCGCCACTTGGGGCACAACAACGTATTTCTCAAGCCCCACGCAAGGGAAATGGAACTCTATATCCTCGGTAGCTCCAGACCCGTGGTCGTGATGCCGATGGTCTCACGATCACCACTCGATGAATTGCGAGAGGGTCGCCGACGCATGCTCGTGCCAGCCTTGGAAAAGATCTTGGTGGACCTCTATTGTAGTGAGCGCATTTTCTTCTACCTCGGAGGAGAAGAAACCAAGACCATTTTCAGGAACGCGACCACCCGCTATGCACTCAATTACACCACACTACTCAGCTACGCCAGTCGCCGTGGGCGTCGAGATGAGGTATTTGAGCTACTGAGCGAGGTGGTAGGCAAGGAATTTCAAGACCTTTTCAAATGATCAGCCAACGGTGTTTTGAGAAGCAATGGATCGAGGACTTTCGACAGCAGAAGGTCTACAGCCGCATCAATCCGCCATTGCTGGAAAAGATGATCCATGCGCTCTCACTGCTGTAGCACGCGCCGCTGCTTTTGGATGTCGATTTCGGGGTTTTCCATAGGCTTGGGGATGGGGATGGTAGCTGCTCAGGATTCTCGATTTTCAAGTTCAAGGATTTCTCTCTTGATCTTCATGTATGCACGGTAAATGTCGTGCCCGACATGGATGGTATGCGCGTTCGGAATCCTATCCTTGGGCCGGCTTCTGAACATATCGGCTATGACCGATGATATCCCTCGATCTTCCCGCGGGACTATCTGCTCCCTAATGCACGGAACAGAGGCTATTAATTTTTGCATGCCTACGATCGTGACATGGTCCCGCGCAAATTCCTTGAGCAGCTGAGAAGAATTCTCCAATTCGTAAAAGTCTTCGACAAACTCTTCCTTGAAAGCCTTTTTGGACAAATCTTCGATTTCAGCGATACATCGCAAGATCATTTTGCGTTGTTTGACCTCGGTCAATTCTTGTTTTTGCATGGCCCAAAATGGGGACATTAATCCTAAAATTCAAGCATCTACGATGAAATTTCTGCGAGGGATCTGGGAGAATGAATGATCAGCCTAGCTCGTCAGGCAATTGAGGAAACTACTTTTCATGCTTCAGCTTCTTCTCGGAAGCCATCTGCGCTTTCATCGCCGCCGAAGGCCCCTGCTGATCCCACCGGGCACGGTGGCCGCGCACGTCCATGTGGATGATCGGAGTGCCTGGGTAGCGCCCGACGCCGCCGCCGTTGGCGATGATTTTTTTGTCGAGGACTTCGATCAGGAGCTTCTTGTCGGCATCGTCGCGCAGGCCATCGCGGTTCACGTCGCCCACGACGAGGTCGATGGCCTCGCCCCATTGGTGGCGGCTGTGCTGCACACCGCCGGCCCTGAAATTGAGCGCGGGGTGCCTGAAACCATAGTTCACGAGCAATTCATCCGTGTCGAGGTCGCGCTCATGCATCCATGTGAGCAGGTCGAGCAGCTTGTGCAGCACGCGCTTGTCCATGCAAAAGTACTGTCGATCAGGCTCGTCGAGCTCGAAATGGGGATTTTCGAGCGTGTTGCTGTGCGCCATGAAGTCGCGCACCCGAAACTTGCCGACGACAAATAGCTGGCTCTGATCGCCGATCACGCGGTGCCAAGTTTTCTTTTTGAGTTCGCGCTTCCATTTGCCCTCGATGCCCGCAAATCGCAAATAGGCTGTGTCGAGGTCTCCAAATTTCACGATCGGCATTTGCGCCAAGACCGAGTCGAGTTGGCTGTGCCGCATGATCGGCTGCTGATGGGTTTGCGCATCAAATGACGCAGCCACTTGCTCTGTCGTCGGCTTGCAGGATGGCAGGCAAAGTGCGGCGACAAGGAGGAAAATCAAGGCTGACGGAATTACTATTCTCATGGACCGTAAGTCTAGTTGTTTGGAAAACGGTCAGAAGGAAGCAAAGGGCAAAAAAAAAGGCCGATATGGCCTCCAAATCTGCGTTTTTACATCCGCCTGCGCTGCAAAAAGATCCCTACGAGCAAGCCTCCCACCGTGAGAAAGGCATACCATGTGAAGGCGGAATGGGACCAATGACTGAATGGAAGCTCGCTCGTGACCAGTTTGCGGGCTGTATAGGCCCAAGCCACTGAGCCACCGATGAATGCTGGCCAAAATAGATAGGTGATTTCGGGTTGGCGACGCAAGACATTCAGAACCCCATAGGAGACGAGTGCCGTCACGGCCACCGCGACGACATGGCCAAACAACAACAACAAAGCCAACAATGTCCCAGAAATCGAAATGTCCATGCGAATCCTAATCTCCTAGCAGGTGTTTTACGACCCGGGGAGAGGAAGGTTGCAGGTTCTCTCAAAAAAAATTTCTACCGTGCTGATTCATAGCCGCATGCGATAGAGTCGATTGGTGTCGTCGTATTGGCCTTGCTTGTACATGAAATAAGCGACGCCATCGCGCACCATGATTTTGCGGGGAAACTGCTTTGGAAATTCGACGGGCTCGCCCTCGTTTCCAGTGGCTAGATCGATCTTGCGCAGGCTGCTGTACCCGTGTTTTTCATACAAAGCATAGGCCTCGCCGCGCTCCTGGTCCACGATGATCGCCCGCTGCCAGTTGGGGAGCTTGTGGTAGTCGATGGGCACCTCGGCGATGGCCTTGCCATCGGCCTCAAAGGTGCGGATGAGGCCATTGAGGTGGTCGAAGACGACAACCTTGCCATCGATCACCCGCAAGGGCGCATCGACAGGATAAAAAAAGGCCATTTGCTCAAACTGAAACTCGGGGTCGATCGTGCCGATCTTTTTCCAATCCTCGGGGCTGATCGCCATCATCTGCGACTCAGACGTCGCCACCGCCATGTAGATGCCCAGCGGATCCATGAGTTGGTGCATCTTGTTTTTGTCCTGCACATGGAGGAATGGGATCCACTTGTCGGCCGCCATGTCGTAGGCGAGGTAGTCCAGGATCTGATTGTTGAAGCGGCGATGGTCGAAATAATAATGGTTGCCGATGTTGCCGAGCACAGGCTCCACCGTGCGCTCAAAGCTGGCCAAGCTGTCGGTGTAATAATCGATCTCGCCGTCGTCCAAAAACAGCTGGCAAGCCCAGTGCTTGGTGATCGCATGCACATTGCCAAAGCAATCCCGCGCCAGTTTCCCAGGCTCCTCGGCACACATCTCCATGTCCAGGATGCTGTCGCGCGCATCCACCAGTGCGAGCTTGCTCCGGTGCAGGGCGCGGTCATAGATGATCATCATGAGCTGCCCCTCAAAGAACTCATAGTCATACAGGTGGATCGTCTCGTCCTCGAGCACCAGCTCTGCGCCGCTGGAGATCACCACCGGATCCAAGGCCGCTGCATTTTCCAGCATGACCTCCAGATTGTGGTGCATGCCGGGCTTGAGCTGCACATACACCTTGCGGTACCCGATGTGCGAGACCTCCAGTGTCTTGACAAGGGCATCGATCTCGAATGAAAACTGGCCTTTTTCGTCTGTGAGTGTGCCTTGAAGGCGCCCCTGGGCCTTCACTTGTGCTGCGGCGATGGGTTCCATGGTCATGGCATCGCGCACGATGCCATCGACCTTCATGGTCTGTGCTTGGACGCTGCCTGCTGCCAGCAGCAGGCAGAGCGCCAAGATGCCCCTGGCAAGGGGTCGGTATTGCAACAATCGTTTCATGTACAAATACTCCGGAATTCTACCGAAAGATGCACGACAATTTTGGCCGCTGGATTGCACGGTATGGGAGCCTTGCGGTCAAGACAGGGTACAAAAAAGCCGACCCCAAGGCCGGCTTCTTGACTATTTCCTGCGGTGATCAGAATGCGCCAGCGAGGTCTGGGCACACTTCTTTCATCGCCGTCTGGATCTGCTTTTCCATCGCCTCGGCCTTGTCGCCGTGGTGCTCATTGAAAGCCTTCTCAAAGTCTTCCATTTCCTTGCTGATGGCGTCGATCTTGGAGGTGTTGGCGACAGGATCCTTGAGGTAATCCATCATCTCCGTCATTTTTTCACAGTTGAACTTGGCGATGGCCTTGGGATCGTCCATGTTGGGCTTGCCGCCGCCACATGCGCTCAACACGAGCATCGCGACCATTGAAAATGCGATAAGTGCCTTTTTCATATTTGGATTTCTTTCTTTTTGGTGAATTTCAGTTTCAAAATTAATCAAATTCATCGCTATCAGCAGCAGGCCGACAATTAACATTGCCTTCTTGCTCAGAATTGCATGCCCACGCGAATCCCGAATGACTGGATGTAATTTGTGCGCAGGGCTGTGCTCGCGTCGGGGTCACTCACGTCGACCGGCATGGACTGGTAGCGGTAACAGAGTGACAGGTTCAGGGCGGTGGTGCGGGTGAGGAAGTAGCGAATGCCGAAGCCGGGGTTGATCATCGGACCTGCACCCAAGTAGGTCTTGGCATCGATTGGCAAGCCATAGCCGGCATCGATGAAGGCGTAGGGCGTGAATTTCTTGTCCAAGAAGAAGTACCGGGCATCTGCAAACACCGGCACGTAGAGATCGCCCGAGTAGGCATCCAAGGACACGCCGCCACCGACAAAAAAGTGCGCATTGACCTGATAACCAGCGATCATGTTGAAGTTGATCGCGTAGTCATAGGTATTGGAGGGGACGAGGGCAGCGATCTCGGGGATCACAGAGAATCCTTTGTCCTTGTACCCGACGCGAAAGCGACGCGTTTGGGCTTGGGCCTCAGCTGTCGACAACAGCATGACCCCGACAAGCAGGGCGATCAAAAGGGATGGTAGTTTCTGCATTGTGCGAATTTTTCTTTCAGAGCTACCAAATTAAGTAATTCCTCCACAATTGGGAAAGCAAAGTGCGGCGGCGGGATGGATTTACTCGTTTTGGCTGATTTTTGGGCAAAATTTTCGATTGGTGCGGATTCCTTGTTAATTTCAGGCATTGAGTGCAGTGCATGCAAAACTACTACGACATATTGGGAGTGCCAGTCGATGCTTCGCCAGAAGACATCCGCAGGGCCTATCTACAGCTCGCCCGGGAGTGCCATCCCGACTTGCACCCCGAGGATCCCGAGGGCTACACCCGCCGTTTCCAGGCCATCAACGAGGCCTACACCCACTTGCACGACGCCCAGGACCGCGAACGCTTCGACCGTCGCTGGTCACATTTCCAAAACCCTGTCCCCCAGCCATCCATCGTGAAGCCCATCAACTGGGAAGGCCCCGGCGCCAAGTACCGCAAAGCACGCGGTGGCCGTGGTCGCTACTTCAGCCGCCCCGGCGGATTTTTTGGGATGCGCTGAGAATTGCCCCCTTCCTCCCTCCAAGCGCACAAAGGTCGCCTACCGCTTTCGCAGGCCAGCCATCCAGCCCAGCATCTTTTTGAACACCTCAAAATGCAGGGTCAGGTACAGCATCAGGGTCATGAGCCAAATCACCGCGACATTGAAGGTAAATGCGTCGATGCGCTGCCCGAAAACCACCTTGCTCGGCGCGTAGAAATGCGTGCGGTAGCTCAAGAATCCGCCCTCAGGCTGGTTGAAAATCGGCTCGTAGCGGCGCACCAACTGGCTCTTGTAGTCCAGCAGACGTGTGTCTGAGTCGGCATTGCGCACGAGCTTGTCGATGCTCTCGTTGTGTTGCTGCAATTTGAATTGCGTATAGGCGTTTTGGTCAGGAAAATTGGCGGCTAGTTTTTGGTCGATTTGGTCGTGCTTTTCGCGGCTCACTGTGGAGAGGGCGACGTAGTGGGCTTGCAATTCGGCGAAGTAGGATTTGAGGCCCGTGGCAATGGATTCATTAAATCCACCTTTGATGAAATCAAAGCATTCGCAGGAAATCTTGGGCAACGACATTCGCGCTGCGTTATATTCATGCTGCAAAACCCTCAAGTGAGCCTGATATTCGTTTTTGCCGGCCTCATCTTTCTCATTCATGTGCCGAATGCAATACTCCAAATAATCCTCCATCTTGGGCAACCAATAATCCTTGCGGTAGGTCGCCTCGCTCGCCTTTTGTTCCACGGCAAAAAACTCGCGTTCGTAGGCATTGTCCACAAAAAACTTGACCATCATGCCCTCATACGCCCAGCGCGAGGCCATCATGTCAGCGGCAAGCGGCACCTCCTTGGGTGAGGCGAGGCTGGGATTCAATTCATCAAACTTCACGACCGTGCCACTCAAGATCAGTTGGGGAATGAGCAGCAGCGGAATGAGGATGTATATCGTCACCGCCGAGTTGAAAGTCGCCGAAACATTGAGCCCCAGCATGATCGCAAAGCACGACAGCGAGAAAATGAGCACCCAATACTCGACATACAGCCCCGGAATCGCCAATATCAACGCGCTGATCACCACAAAACTCGCCATTTGCAGGGCCGAGAACCCAAAAAGGATGCTCACTTTGGAGAACAGGTAGCCCGAACGACTCAAATTCAAGAAATTTTCCCGCTTCAGGATCTTGCGATCCCTGAAAATCTCCTCCGCGCTCATGGTCATGCCCGTAAATAAGGCCACCACGATGCTCATGAAGAAAAATGCGGGGATATTGTCATTCTTCCCAAACAAATAGGTGTCGCTGTCCACGGCATGCCGCACCAATACCGCCAAAATACAAGCCAAAAGCGGCGCTTGCAAGATGTTGATCGCCAAATATTGCTTGTTGCCGAGCTTGGCAAGCAGGTCGCGCCGCCAAAACACACCAAACTGCCGCCACCAACTCGGTGTCTTGAGTCCCTTGGGCGCGGCTTGCCCGGTGGTCGCAGCCGGCGGCTCCGCCTTGCCTGTCTGTGCACCCTTTTTCCCGTCGCTCAGGAAGATTTGATGCCATTGCTGCGGCGAGATCTTGCGCTTGGTGGTCGCGTTGCCAAACTCGTCGATGACGCGCGTCTCGATGATGTTGAAAATCTGCTCGGGGTTGATGTTGCCGCACTCGGGACAAGCCGATTGCCCATGGTTGATCTGCTCGCTCGCCTTTTTGAAATAGATGACAGCCTCGACCGGATTGCCATAATAAATCGGGTACCCGCCGGTGTCGAGCACAAGCAGGCTGTCAAACATCTTAAAAATCTCCGAAGACGGCTGGTGAATGACCACAAACACGAGCTTGCCCTTGAACGTCAATTCCTTGAGCAAGTCCATGATGTTCTCGGAATCGCGGCTGCTCAAGCCCGAGGTCGGCTCATCAAAAAAGATGATGGCCGGTGCGCGCAGCAATTCCAAGCCAATGTTGAGCCGCTTGCGTTGCCCACCGGAGATTGTCTTTTCAAGTGCGTTGCCCACGCGCAAGTCGCGGGTTTCAGACAGGCCCAGATCCGCCAAGGTCTTGGCTACCAAGGCATCCAACTCGGCTTGGGTCTTGTCCTTGTAGCACAGTTTGGCGTTGAAAAAGAGGTTTTGATAGACTGTGAGCTCGTCGATGAGCAGGTCGTCTTGCGGCACATACCCGATGAGGCCCTTGTAGTCGTCGAGCCGCGCATGCAGCACGTTGCCATTGATGGTGACTTGCCCGCGGCTCGGGCTGTAGTTGCCGTTCAGGACATTGAGCAGGGTCGATTTGCCGCTGCCGCTCGCGCCCATGATCGCGACCAGGTGCCCCGACGCCTCGTGCATGTCGATGCCATGCAGGCCGAGCTTTTTGTTGGCAAATGCATATTCCAAGCCCTCGACCTTGAATTCGACGCGCTGCGACAGCTCCAATGCCATGTATTGCTTGGCGATGTCACTGAAATAGAGGGCATTGCCATGGGGCAAGCTGATCACGCTGCCGTTGCCCAAGACATAGTTGCGGTCGGGGTGGATGTATTGGTGATTGAGTTGCAGGTACTCGTGGCCGAAGTACTTGAGGAGGTAAAATGCGCCCTGGTTCAAGTTCAAGACGGCGATGGTCCCGTGGGCGGGGGTCTGCAAGAACTTTGCCCCCACCGGCACATCGTCTGCACGGTCGGCACAGCGCAGGGCCGCGATGGGCAGCGCCGCAATTTCATGTGCCCCTACAAACGCCCACAAGTTGGCGACGTCGGTCGCGTCGAGCTTGAACCCTGCCTCCACCTGCCGCCAATAGGCCATCTCATCGTCACTCACCCTGCCATCGGCATAGATGAGCTCCATGAGGTGCAAGAGCACGATGTATTGCTGCCGCACGCTGAGCTCGCGGGCGATCTCGCTGCAATAAGCAAAGACATCGATCACCTCCCCGTCGGCCACGTAGGCCTGAAACAGCTCCATCTGCTCCGGAATGTCGGCCCCGCTCAGGTGGCCTTCCAAAAATACGCGCACGACGGCCACCTCCTCGTCGGTGACCCCGTCGAGCAGCGCCAACTTCGCAAACAGGCGCATCAGGATTTGGAGGACTTTTTGGCTCATAATCACATTGTAGGTAGAGGTAGTAGGTAGCAGGTAGTAGGTGCGTAGCCAAACCTGCTACCTACTACCTGCTACCTGTTTCACCTCATCACTAATTCCCCGCGTCATCAGGATCTTCATAATCCAGCTCATCTTCAAAGAAGGGATCGTCCTCTTCCTCGAAATCTGCCTCCACGTCCAGCATGTCCTCGTCATAGCCGACTTCAAACACGATGCAGCCCAAGCCTGCGTTGCCGGGGATGGAGGCCTTGATGGTAAAAACATCGGTGGCGCTTAGCTCAAATTCCCAGGCATCTCCGTCCTTGGCGCCTTGGGTTTGGAACACCTCTGTCTTGCGGCTGTCGAGCACACGGTACTTGACCTTGGCATTGGGGCGGTCGTTGCAGGTGACGATGCGGTATTTGAATCCCTCGTACAGCGTGAGCTTGATCGTGGCCTCAGTGACGCCATTGACGCTCGCGCCGTAATAATTGCCGTCGCTCAGGAAGTCGCCGAGTTCGCCCTCGCAGCGCTCAGACAGGCGCAGGCATTGGGATTGGCTGCTCATGCCCAGCGGCGTGAGGAGGGTGAGGGTGAGTGCGAATGCAGAGAGAAAAAAGGTCGATGGTCTTTTCATGGTGCGATTCAGTTGACGTACAATTTGCGAATGGCGGCGACCTTGTCGGTGATCTTGGCGAGCGTGGCCGGGGTGTAGCGCACCTTGGTGCTGTTGTTGATCTTCACGCTCTTGGTCTCCTCGTTTTTCTCAGAGGCCTTGTCGATGTGCTTGATCTTGATCTCATCGTAGATCGTGTTGAGTTCGCCGAGTTGCCTGGCGAGCTCCTGATGCTCCTTGCTGTCCTTGTGCTGCCCGATGGCGGCAAGCAATTGCGGGAGCACCGTTTTGTCGTCCCCAACGCGCTTGCGCAGGGGGCCGCTGTCATAAGTCTTGAGGATTTGGGTTGTCAAATAGGTGCTTTCCAGCCAACCGCCCGCCGCGATGAGGTCGGCGCTTGCCAGCATGGCATTCTCATTGAGGTAATTGTCGGCATTTTTGAAGGCGTCGGTGAGGATCGCAAACAGGCTGTCGCGGGAGTCGAGGTTTTTCTCTGCCCGCTCCATCATATTGCCCTCCATGGACCCAAAGATGCCGAGCTTGTCGCCCAGCTTTTTCACGGCTTCAAAATATTTGAGTGCCTCCTGGGTCTGATGGTTGGCGATGAGGTAGCCGAGGTCGGCCTGGTAGATGCCGAGGTTGATGGCCTGCTGAAAGGTGTTGCTGTACCCGTCGGCCTTGGTGGCGGGGTTGAGCAACTCGCTGTTGTAGGGAGCCTTGGCGTTGAGGATGCTCAGGGCCATCTGCA
>JANMIM010001448.1:0-2519 GCA_031375795.1 Bacteroidota bacterium | reverse complement strand
CTTGAGCTCACCGTGCAGCAAAGTGGCCTCCCGCTCACCAAAAAGGTCTACCAAACCAACGAGAAGGGTGCGATGAAGGACATCCTCTTTTTCCCAAAGGCGCGCTCCTCCATTCGTTGTATCCTGAAGTTCAGGGCCATCAACGGCGAAGAAAAGCGGATTGTGTTTCATCTAAAGCCAGTCTAGGCGATCGAAAAAATGGCTGGAAATCGATTCCCAGCCATTTTTTTTGAACCCAGTATTGGAGGCATTACAGCTGTATTGTCTCCTCTGAGCGGCGATAGTGCACCCCACGGTTGGCAAGGTATCCCAAGAAAAATTGGAAACAAACCTGGTGCTTCCCGATCAATTCTGGAGGAAAGATCCCGATCTCGTTAAAAATCCCCTGGTCGATCAGGTGCACCGCAGCAGTGGCGGTATAGCCCGTCGTGCGTGCCATCGAGCTCATCTGTGTCTGCGGATCATATTCGTCGTAGAGGTCGTATGTGACCGTGCGACGGTGGCCCGCTGCCACACCTGAGACGCGTACACGCATGACCGTGAACTCCGGCTCGGTCTCCCCGAGCTTCCATTCCTTGAACAGTAACTTGCTCGTGAGATCCAGGGGGCGCACCTTTTGGCCCGCGACATCGATCGGTGTTTGGCTGAAAAAGCCCGACTCCCGGAGGACCCTCACATATTCTATATGTCCCGGGTACCGAAGGGTCTTTTCCTTCATGTTGGGGATATGGCTCATCGTGAACATGATGGAGCGCAACCCGTCGGTGTTGAACGACTCCAACGAGCCAATGCCCTGAAACTCCACCAATTCTGGATCGGAAAGCGCTGCCTTGGTGATGATATGGCCGTTTTCCACGTACCTCGCAGGTCGCACGTATTCCTCGATCACGTCGGCTGGCGAGAAGGGAGCCTTGTAGGCCCAAGGCCAAGTACGTGCCTTTGGCAGCCCACCTACGAGGCACTCAAAGTGATCGAGCTTCATTTGCGTGTCGTAGTAGCCCAAGATGATATTGTCCATGCCAGGCGCAACGCCGCAGTCGACGATGGCTGTGACGCCATTTTCCTGGGCGAGATCCTGCAAGTCGAGCGAATTCTCAGGAAAAAATGAAATGTCTACGACATTCTTTTTGCATTCGATGATGGTCTTGAGCGTTTCAAAGCCCATGCCGCCTGGCACGGCCGAGAGCACGTAGTCGTATGGCCCGATCAGTGTTTGCAGCAGAGCTTTATCTCGCAAATCGGCCTCGACCGTTTGTATCGCCGGGACTTTTGCCTTGAGCCGTGCAAGGGCCTCGGCATTCACGTCGGCGACCTTGACCGTAAAATGTGTGCTCAGGTCGACGGCCATTGCGCTGCCGACCATGCCTGCACCTAGGACGATGATTGATTTCATGTGTTTGAAAATTGAAGATGGAGTGGACAATGGAAAACTGGGGGCTGCAATTGCACTTGGGTATGCAGATTGCCGCTGGGCCAGCTTTAACGCGTGACGAGCTCAGCTATAGCCCGGGGATAAAGACCCAAGGTTTCGAACTCAAATTTCCCGATTGCAGTGAATGCATGCCACCAAGTTAGGGAGAATATCTGTGAGAAACACGTGCAATCTGGGGACGGTTGACATCCACTATCTGCATGGAGTCCTGTCTATCTGCATTCATTTCGCAGTGATTATATGTATATGAATATAAATGTTGCATCGTGAGTCATGCTATATGTATTTGCATATATGATTTTGCTTTGACCAAAAAGTATATGTAAATGAATATAATTGTGACTCTCGTGGGATAAATATATCTATCTGCATATAAAGTATTTCAAAAGTGAAAGAGTATATCTCTTTGCATACATTTTTGATGTAATATTGCAGTTGTATACCTTATTGCATATAATGAAGAGGCTGTCTGAATTTGTAAAGGAGCGACGGAAGCAGGTCAGGCTTACGCAAAAGGCATTTGCCGAGCGTGTCGGCGTGGCGCTCACCGTTGTCAGGAAAATCGAGCAGGGCAAGACCAATGTCAGCATGGCCAAGGTCAATATCGTTTTGGCTATGTTTGGCCACGAATTGGGGCCTGTCGACTATAGGGCGCATCAAAATGCACAAAATGAATCGACATGAGAAGGGCTGAGGTACATTATGGCGATGTGCTTGCAGGGATTCTGTCTGAGACAGAAGGGGGGGAGTATGCATTCCAGTATGATGCTACTTACCTTCAAACCCATCCAAGCCAATTCGTGACGTTTTCGATGCCCGTCAGGAAGGAGGCATACATCAGCAAAGCACTTTTCCCCTTGTTTGAGGGGCTGATCCCTGTGGGTTGGCTACTGGAGATCGCCTCCAAAACTTGGAAAATCAACCGAAACGACCGCATGGGATTGTTGATGGCTTGCTGCAAGAATTGTATTGGGGCAGTCAGTGTCATACCAGTCACCAAAGAAGATGGAGAATAAATGCCTATTCTGTTACAATAGCTTGAAGGGGGAAGGTGACCTCCATGAAAAATGTGCCATGGCATTTTTCA
>JANMIM010001212.1:0-3034 GCA_031375795.1 Bacteroidota bacterium | reverse complement strand
CGCCTCCCAAGGCAGCGACTCGCAAGGGTCGCTGTTTTTGTGTTCCCCCTTTTGCGATTTTCACAAACAATCCCCAACCATTCAGTCCGCCAATCGCCTCGGTATCCATCGGCCACCGTTTGTTTGATGGAACTCACATTGCACATTTAATTGATCGATGTGGATTGCATGTGAATTGTGGATTACGTATATTTACTTGGCTTGCAGTATTTTACAAGGTGCTTGGCGACCTTTTTTGAAGTCGGTATTTTGTGGGGCTGTGGATTACGATTGTCTAGAATCGTCTAACTTGTCGGTTTGGAGGTGCTATTGTCCGCGGATGATGCATCGCCTTTTAGGCAAAAACACCCTTGCTGCCCCTTGTCGGCGCAGCCATTTTGGAATGAAGAGATCAGATTTCATCAAATTGCTTGGTTTGGGTTCGGCGGGTCTCCTGTTGAGTGGCGCCGGGCATGGCCGCAGGGCAAGTGGCGTGCGCCGCGTGATCGTGGTGGGTGCAGGCATTGCGGGCATCGGCGCGGCCCGCGCCTTGCGTGATGCCGGGCACGAGGTCGTGGTCATCGAGGCGCGCGACCGCATTGGCGGCCGCATCTGGACCAACCACAGCCTTGGCACGCCCATCGACCTCGGCGCAAGTTGGATTCACCAAAGCAAATCCAATCCGCTCACAGCCATCGCCGCCCAGCATCGGCTAGGGGTGAAGCTCACCAACTACGGAAACTACTACCTCTTTGATCCTGACGGGAAACCATTGCCCGACGTGGACCGTGAAAACCATTTCCTGCAAGCCGAGAAGCTCCTGAAGAAAGCCAACAAGATCGCAAGCCGGGCCGAGATAGGGATGAACATGCAGCAGGCGGTCGATTCGATCCTGTCTTCTGAAAAGCTGAATGCGCCCCAGATGCAGACCCTGGAATGGCGTCTCGCGATGCTGGAACTCTACCGCGGTGCCGAACTCAATTTGCTTGCAGCGGCAGCAGAGGATTCGTTCCAATCAGAGGATTTGCTGCTGACGGGCGGGTTTGGGAAACTCTTGGAAAAAATGGCCTCGGGGCTCGACATCCGCCTCGGCCAAAAGGTGCTGGTCGTGCGACAAGGCGATCAGCGGGTCACCGTCACGACCAATGGAGAGGATTTCGAAGGCGATTTTGCATTGATCACGCTGCCCCTGGGGGTACTCAAGGACAGCGACGTGCGGTTTGACCCCATCCTCACCACATCCAAGAAAAATGCCATCAAGAAGATCGGTGTCGGGCACATCAACAAGTTGGCGCTCAAGTTTGACAAGCCGTTTTGGCCCACAGACCGCGACTTCATCGGCTATGTCTCCAAGCGCAAGGGGGAGTTTCCGCTTTTCCTCGACTGGGCACATGCGGCAGGCAAGCCCTATTTGATTTCGATTCTGGGCAATGAGTTTTCCAAGACCATCGAGAAGCAAGACGATGAGAGCCTCGCGGTCATGAGCCATCAGGTGTTGTACAAGCTGTATGACAAGGCGACGATGCCGACGCAGATCCTGTTTTCGCGCTGGGGCAGCGAGAAATTCAGCAAGGGAGCCTTTTCCTACCTGCCTGTGGGTGTGGAGCCCGTGAACCGCGACTACTTGGCACAGCCCGAAAAGCGTGTGTACTTTGCGGGTGAGCACACGATCCAGGAGGGTGCTGGTACGGCCCACGGCGCTTACCTTTCGGGTCTGCGGGCTGCGAATTGGATCATGGATCGGTGATGCTGCTCGGTGTTTACCGCTATTCCCCAAATGCTTCCTTCAACCCGACGCGATCGATCTTCCCATACAGTTGGATGTACTTGTCGGTGTCCTCAAAGGCTTGTTTCATCTTGGCACGGGAGTCTGCATTGAGGTAGAAGTAGGCTGAGTCCTGCGTGAATCGCTCGGCGGGCAGGATGGTGTGAATGTGTTGCTTGGGGTGCTGCCCGCGAAACACCCAAGTCGGCAGATAGGCTACATCCTCAATCCAAACGGAGTCCCGCGTCACGTTCTTGGCGAGCTTGATTTCCAAGATCACGCCTGCGTCGGTGTAGCGTTGGCTCTGGTTGCTGAAAAAATTGCCCATGGACCAGATCACAAATCCTGAATCCAAGCTGGCGTTGTCGGCGGCCTTGTAGTACTCAACGGGTTGGATCACGTGTGGATGCGAGCCGAGCACGATGTCGGCTCCGGCTGCGGCCGCCTTGCGAAACACCAAGCGCTGCGTGTCGCAGGGCTCGTGTTGATACTCCAGGCCCCAGTGAAAAAAGACGGTGACCAAGTCGGGTTTCAAGGCCCGTGCAGCCGCGATGTCTTTCTCGATGAGCAAGGTGTCTGTGAGGTTGATGATCCACGGCTTGCCGGCAGGGATCGGGATGCCATTGGTGCCGTAGGTATAGTTGAGGATCGCCATCTTGATGCCCTTGATGTCCACAATGCGAATCGAATCGCGGTCGGCGGGCGAGCGATAGGTGCCCGTGTGGTCAAATCCGTATTTGTCAAACACATCCAGGCTGCTGATCGTGCCAGATTCGCCGCGGTCCAAGCTGTGGTTGTTGGCGGTCACCAAGAAGTCAAATCCAGCTTCCTTCACGGCATCGAGGTAATCCTCGGGCGTATTGAAGCAGGGGTAGCCCGTGTACTTGCGGCTCGCGCCCGCAAAGACCGTCTCGATGTTGCCGATCGTGAAGTCGGCGGCGCTGAGGTAGCTTTTGACCTCCGCAAAAGACCGCCTGAAATCAAAGCTGTCTGGACCCACCTTGGCATATTCAAATTGGGGCGCATGGCACATGAGGTCGCCCACGGCCCTGATGTTGATGTGCACGATGGAATCTGGACCAGGAATTGTCTGCTGGTCAGGTACATGCGCGTCGGCCGCGCCGCAGCCCTGCAACAACAATGACAGCAGCAGCGGCATCACCAATGCCCACTTCCAAGTCGATCCTATGTTTCGTGATGCGTTGTCCATCTCTGAGCGTAAATGCCAAAATAACAATTTTCTCAGCGCAATCGGTAATCAAACATGCCCATGGGCATGCCCGGATTGGC
>JANMIM010001430.1:0-8504 GCA_031375795.1 Bacteroidota bacterium | reverse complement strand
TGAGCCGATCAACGAGCGCCTCACGGTGAGCATCTACGACATGTTTGGACATCGCTTCACTGAAAAAGTGATGCCGTCGCTCGGCCGTGAGGTCGCCTTCGACATCAGTGGCCTATCAGCTGCCCCCTACATGGTGGAGGTGGTGTCCAAGACCGGCGAGCGCAAGGTGTTCAGGTTGATCGTGCAATAACATCTGCTGAATTGGATGGGATGCTGAAGGGCATCCCATCCATGATGAAAGAAGCTGGATCCGTCGGGCAAGGCATTCCGCATCGTGCGGCGGGAGGTCATGTCGCATCCAACCTGATGCACATTCTACAATGTATTTGCAGGGCATGCCGCATCTGGCCGGTACAGGGCTCCTTGATAGAAGAATCGCCCAAGGCAGCAGCCCTGGGCGATTCTTTTAGCTGAAATTCAGAGGGATAGGCGTAACCGGAAGCTCGTGAGCCGTTGTTCTCAATTGCGGATAAACTTCCTGACAGACTCTGAGCCTTGCTTACCGGTGACCTTGAGGAAATAGATCCCAGGGGTCAGGTGGCTGATGTCGAAGCTATGCTTTGTGGAACCGGACTCGACCGTAATCGACTGGCCGATGATGGTCTTGCCCATCACGTCCACCATCTCGATGCGCACACCGGGTTCAAAATTTTCGCTTTGCAGATCGACCAAGAGCTCATTTTCCTTGGGAACGACATTCGATATCGCCAAGGTCATGGTTTCGGAGCCGACCATGATCACCTCTGAGATGGTTTCCGTCCCGTTGACATCCCTGTGCACGACGCGGTAAAACGTCGCCTGCGAATAGGGTTGGTTGTCGTCCATCGTGTAGGAATTCCCGGTGGGCTGATTGCCTGCGCCGACCGATCCGCCGATTTGCTCAAAGGTTTGACCATCCCTGCTGTGCTCCAGCGTGAAACTTGCAGCGTTCACTTCATGATTCGTCGACCAGGTGATCACGTTGCTGTCTTTTTGGTGCACACCCGACAATTGCTCGTAGGCAACGGGCAGAATCACTGTGCAGGTGGGGCAGGTCGGCGTGAAGCGTCGTGCGAAGTTGCTCAGGGTGTAGACCGTGTTGTTGTAGCCGGGGACGGGAACCGCGACGGTGCCGGTGGCATCAAACAAGCCAAGTACGGCCTCGCCGCCATTCCAAGAGGGGCAATTCGGCAGGTTTTGGATGTAGATGTCGATCACATGGGAGGTTTCACGCAGCACGACTTGGCCGGTGTACAGCAGGGAGTTGCAGGGCAGGTCAAACATCGCCACGTTTCTGAAGGCCACGACAAACCGTCGGTTGGGAGCCGTGCCGTAAGTATTGTATCTGATCGTGCCAGTCACGCTGGGATCGACGTCACACCATGGAAACATGATGGAGTTGCGGGCCTCCGGTGAGTTCACATTCGCTGGGCTGGGGAGGATGTCGGTATCCCAGCCAGAGGTCTGTGTTGCGCAGGCCGTGTTGAAGCTTACATAGGCATTGGAGGAAATCACGAGCGAATTGTAGTTGGTGCCCATGAAGCAGAATGTGAAAGGCAGCGGAATGATCGGCGAGAACTCATCGTCGGGAAACACGACCGCAGTTCCTGAATTGAAAGCATCGGGTGCATAGGCGGGTGTCGTGATGGCATAAGTGCCGCAACCTGGGCCGCCGCCGCCGCCAGCCACCGTCTGCACGTTGATGTTGAAGCCTGTGCAGGCAGGGGAGGGCCAAGTGTCCACAATGAAAAAGTAGGTGCCAGCACCCGGCAAAGCAAAATCTGCGACCGGATTGCCCGATGAGCTCTCATTGGGATTGCCGAATCCGAAGGAGCAACCCGTGCCTGCCGAGGCAGCGATGCAAGTGCCGCCTGTATTGGGGCAACCCTGGACCACAAACACGCCCGTAAATGACAGGGTGCCGCTCAGGGTGATGCGGATGGTCTGCGCACCGGTGGCGACATACCTGAAGACGTAGTCGTCGCCGTCCATGTAGAAGGAATTACAGGCGTCGGCCGATGTGTAATCATTGCCGGCACCGCAGGTGGTCAAGCCATTGGCGGTGAAGGGCAGTGAAGGGATGATGTGTGGATTGCCGCAAGTCGCGCCTGGGCCAGGCACGAAGCTGCGGTAGGCCAGGGTCGCCACGGTGCCGCTACCCAGGCAGAAATAATCGTTGAGCAATATGCGGTATGTACCGCCCGTCGTGCAGGTCCAGTTGAGCTCGGAGGCGACGCCGCATACGTCGTCGCTGTAGGCCAGGGCCGTGACACCCGTGCTGTTGAGCAGGGTCAGTTGCGAGTCAAAGCCCGCCGTGCCGCCGCCTTGGCAGAAGGAGAAAATATAGGAATTGCCAGCCACCGCATTGAACGTGCGGTAAGTGCCCGTGTTCATGTTGACCGTCTGGAAGACGGCCGTCGGCGTGATCGCCCCTGCAGACGTGCCACCCGAGCATTGGGCCAGCGCCGCATGCGTACCAATCAAAACAAGAAACAGGATGAGGTAGAGCTTTTTCATTTGCTTGCGTGCTTATTCAGTGAAACTCTTGGATACCTCAAGCCCTGAATGGCTGACGACTTGCTGCAAGTTGCTCTCAGAGATTGCCTTGAGCACCTCGACGCGGCAGATGCGGGTCGCAGGAGTCGTCACGGATGAAATGATCCCTTGCTTGGAAAGCATATTGCTGTCGAGCAAGCGTGCCTGGTCGAGCGTCAATGTTCCCTTGACCTTGATCTCAAACACATTTGTCTTGGGCAGCTCGGCCACTTTTACAATCCCAGCCGGCGTACCAGTCGAGGGTAAGCCTTGCGAAAATGCAGCCAATCCACACACAACGAAGAAGCAAAATGCCCCGATAGTTCTTTTCATGATTACACCAATTATTCCCAACTTAAATGTGAATTTAAGTCGTTTATGTGTCAACATCAAGCCTCGGTCAGCTATTTGTAAAAAAATCTTACATGGCCGAGGCTCCTATACATCGGCCTCCATCTTGGCAGGTGGCAGAGTTGATCAATGATTGATCATTCAAGCCAACAATTTCGACTTTGGCGCAACGTTGTCTTACGCCCGAATTCCCTAATTTGGCCCTATGGATTTACGCACGGATTTTCTAGTCATCGGGTCAGGGGTCGCCGGACTCTCATTTGCCCTCAAAGCAGCGTCACTCGGCAAGGTGCTCATCTTGACCAAGCGCAACAAGGACGAGAGCAATACCAAGTATGCCCAGGGCGGCATCGCTGCGGTGGTCTCCAACATGGACACCTTTGAGAAACACGTGGCTGATACCCTCGACGCTGGTGACGGACTTTGCAACGAGGCGGTGGTGCGTATGGTGGTGGAAAATGGCCCCAAGCGTGTACAGGAACTCATCGACAATGGTGCGCAATTTGACCGATTGGCAGACGGCACATTGAGCTTGGGGCGCGAAGGTGGTCACTCAGAAAACCGCATCCTGCATACCAAGGATGCCACCGGTTGGGAAATCGAGCGCGCACTCTTGGATGCTGTTTCCAAGCATCCCAACATCACCCTGAGCGAGCACTTCTTTGCGATCGACCTGCTCACGCAGCATCACCTGGGGCGCTACCTGAACCGTGGCACGCCCGGCATCGAATGTTATGGGGTCTATGCCCTCGACATCCAAGCGCGGCAGGTGGTGCGGGTGCTCGCCCGCGTGACCATGCTCGCCTCGGGCGGCTGCGGCAACGTGTTTGATGCCACCACCAATCCCAGCGTGACCACCGGCGACGGCATCGCCATGGTGTACCGCGCCATGGGCCGCGTCGCCAACATGGAATTCCAGCAATTTCACCCGACCTCCCTCTACGAGCCCGGTCAGCGACCTGCATTTCTCATCACAGAGGCCATGCGCGGCTCGGGAGCGATCCTGCGCACGCAGTACAACAAGACCGCCTTCATGGAGAAATACGATTCGCGCAAGGACCTCGCACCGCGCGACATCGTGGCACGCGCGATCGACAGCGAAATGAAGCTCTCGGGCTCTGAGTTTGTCTACCTCGACGCCACCCACATCGCCCGCGAGGAATTGCTGGGCCACTTCCCCAACATCTATGAAAAATGCCTCACCAAGGGCATCGACATCACCAAGGACATGATCCCCGTGCGACCCGCGCAGCACTACACCTGCGGCGGCGTGCTCATCGACATGCAGGGGCACACGAGCATCAACCGCCTCTATGCACTGGGTGAGGTCACGAGTTCGGGCCTCCACGGCGCCAACCGCCTCGCCAGCAACTCACTGCTCGAAGGCATCGTCTATGCCCACAATATCTTTGAGGCGGTGCGTGACAATTGGTCGCAGCATGGGTATGAGGAGCAGATTCCTGAGTGGAATGAGCAAGGCGTGGACCGCACGGAGGAATGGGTGCTCATTTCCCACAACTTCAGGGAGGTGCAGACCCTCATGACCAATTTTGTGGGAATCGTGCGCAGCAACCTGCGTCTGGAGCGCGCCGAGCGCCGCATCAAGCTCATCTTTGAGGAAACAGAGGATTTCTACCGCAAGACCAAGGTCTCGCCCGAGCTCTGTGAATTGCGCAACATCATCACCTGTGCCTACCTCACGATCAAGAGTGCCAAGATCCGCAAGGAGAGCCGAGGCCTGCATTTCACAACCGATTATCCGGGGAAATTGCCGCAGGCTTATGATACAGTGTTGTAGCCTGCGCCTACGGAATGGCCGAACTATATCCAAAACCAAAAACCCCCGAGACAACGCGTCTCGGGGGTTTTTGCATTCCTTGGAAAACCATCCTCAATCCACCACGATCTTGCGCGTCACCTTCTGCCCCTCTGAAATGACTTGCAGCAAATAGGTGCCTTTGGACAAATGGCTCAGGTCGAGTCCTTGCTTCCATTCGCCATAGGGGAGGTCGCCCGATTGGTTCCAGACCTGCTTGCCGGCGAGGTCATAAATGCCCAAGGCCACGTTGCGGTCGCGCTCCAAGTCGAGCTGGATCGTGAACCGCCCGTCGTTGGGGTTGGGGAAGACCACCAATCCAAAGCTGCTGGCGTTGGCTGGGTTCACGGCGACAAAGATGAAGGTGAACACGGTCGAGCTGGCATCGCATCCGGAGCCGTTGGTCACGGTCACGCTGTAGCCGCCGCTCTGTGTGGCTGTGTAGCTGCTGGCATTGGCGCCCGGGATCGGGTTGCCGTTGAAGTACCATTGGTAGCTGGCGAAGCCGGCTGTGGTGCTCATGGTATTGCCCGACTGCGTGATCACCGGCGTGGCTGGCAGTGCATTCACCGTCACACCGATGGAGGCCGTGCCTTCGCAACCGTTTGCGTCGGTGGCCGTGACGGTATAGGTCGTGAACACAGGCGGCGACACGGTGATGCTGGTGTTGGCGCTAAACGTGCTCCAGAAATAGCTGCTGCCGCCGCTGGCTGTCAGCGTCGTGGAGTCGCCGACGCAGATCGAGTCGAGGCCCGTGATCGTCGGTGTGGGCAATGCATTGACCACCACCCCAAGCGAGGCATTGTTGCTGCAACCATTGCCGTCGGTGCCTGTGAGGACATAGTTCGTATTGGCCGATGGCGACACGGTGATCATCGACGTGAGGTCGCCAGTGCTCCAAATGTAGCTCGTCGCGCCGCCACCCATCAACATCGTGCTGTCGCCAGCACAAATCGTGTCGTTGCCCGTGATCGTCACAGTCGGCAATGCATTCACCGTCACCAACATCGAGTCAGTGGCTGCGCAACCATTGCTGTCGGTGCCCATGACGCTGTAATAGGTACTCAAGCTGGGACTCACATCGACCATGGGCGTGATGGCGCCCGACCACCAGACATAGCTGCTGGCCCCGCCGACGGTGATCTGCGTGGTATCGCCATCGCAGATTGTGTCCACGCCGCTGAAACTCAAGACCGGCAATGGATTCACTGTGACGGAAACGTTGTCACTGTTGCGACAGGTATTGGCGTCGGTGACCGTGACCACATAGTTGGTGGTCGTGGTCGGGAAGACGGTGTTGGGGGCCGTGAGCGTGCCGTTGCTCCAGCTGTAGCCCGTGCCGCCGGCGGCCGTGATGGTCGTGGTGTCGCCGATGCAGATGACGGTGTCGCCTGTGATGCTCACGACGGGCAGGGGATTCACGGTCACCGTGACGCTACGGCTCCTTTGGCAGGTGTTGGCGTCTGTGACGGTGACGGTGTAGCTCGTGGTTGCGGCAGGGAATACCGTGTTGGCTGCCGTGAGGGTGCCGTTGCTCCAGCTGTAGCCGGTGCCGCCGGCAGCGGTGATGGTCGTCGTGTCGCCTAGGCAGAGCGTCGTATCACCCGCGAAGGTCACGGTGGGCAGCGGATTCACGGTCACAGTCATCAGCTCGGTGTCTGTGCAGTTGAAGCTGTTGGTGGCCGTGACGGTATAGGTCGTGGTGGTCGTGGGTGAAACCGTGTTGCCAGGGGTCAAAGGCCCGTTGCTCCAGGCATAGGAGGTGCCTCCACCGCCGGTGAGGGTGGTGGACTGGCCATTGCAGATCACGTTGGTGCCCGTGATGGTCGCCGTCGGCAATGGATTCACCACCACCTGCACCGTCTGTGTACCGGTGCAGCCGACCGCATTGGTGCCCGTGCATGTGTAGGTGATGGTACTCGTGGGATTGGCGGTCACGTTGGCGACGTTGGTGGCCGACAGGCTTGTGCCCGGTGACCATGAATAAGTATTCGCTCCCGTGGCAGCAAGCGGTGTCGAGCCGCCAAGACAGATCGGGACAGGTCCTGCGGGTGTGATGGTCACGGCGACGGCAGCTGGATTGGTGAGCGTGCTACTGCCGACAAAGTTGCAGCCTGCGCCAGCGCCGTCCCCGACGGTCACGGTGTAGGTGCCAGCGGGACGCCCGGTGATGTCTTGGGTGACGGCACCTGTGCTCCAAGTGTAGCTGTAACCCGACCCATCGCTGAAGCAGCCCCAGTTGCTTTCGGCAGCTGTGCCATAGGCCGTGCCATTCACCCGCGTCCCATGGTTGTTTCTGCCTGAGCGGTCAAACACGTATGTGCCCGAGCCTTCGTTCATGCTGTAATAAGCCACGAGATTGGCCCAGTTGGGGTGGGTATTGGTGATGCCTACGCAGCTGTTTCTGTTGCTGAGGATGGTCGGCGCGGTCAACACCGTATTCCATACCCTCACCTCGTCGAGAAAGCCGTCAAAGTGCTGGGAAGTGAAGGAAAAGTCCCATTCCTGGCCCATGTTGAAGCGGTCGCCTGCCTGTGGCACCCATCCGCCGTTGGTATTCACGGTGTGGTCGAGCACGCCGTTGATGTAGAGCGAGATCACGTTGGCAGAGGAGATGCTGACGGCCACATGGTACCAAGCGTTGACGGGTGTGACGACATTCCAAAACTGGTTTCCTGTGTTGTCGTCGAAGTACACAAATTTGCGCAGGGAGACATCGGGATTGTAGCCGATAAAAAAGCGGTTGCCGGAGCCCCCGGTTTGGTTGAAGGCCATGAAGATGCCGTCGCCCGTGGTCCAGCCAGCGCGCGGCTTGACCCAAGCCTCCACCGTGATGCCGCCCGCATAACCCGCATTGCTGACCGTGTTGGCGTTGGTGTAGTCGTTGGTGGCGCGCACATTGCTGATGCTGCGGTTGGGGGTACCGCCGCCAGGGGTAAGGTTGACCGAGCCATTGCTGCCACCAAAGCAGGTGGGGTTGGTGGGGACCAGGCCGCCAGTGATCGTGGGACTCACCATGATCGCCGACTGTGCCGTGTCGAGGCAGGTGCCATTGGTGGCGACCAGCGAGATCACGTAGGCACCGGGCGTGGAAAACGTGCGGGTAGGGCTGGCAACCGATGAAAACAACGTGATGTTTTCATACCAGCTTTGCCCGATCGCGCCGCCTGTGGTGGTATTGTTGAAGGTGAGGTTGGCTCCTTGGCAGATGTAGCTGGGATAGTGGTTGAAGTTGGCGTTGACAGGGCATTGTGCCTGTGCAGGCCCCGAGAAAGCACCAACGATCAACAAAAGCAGCAATGAGCGAAGGACATTTTTTGAAGTGGGTTGTGGTAGATCAATCATCATCAATTCATTAAATTTTCAAAAGGGGTGTAGCGATGGCCTCGCAATCTTTTCCGAAAAGCAGGAGCAGCAAACAAATTCCAATTTTCAGACCAAGAACGTGTGCAGGTGATACATTTTTCACGATTCTTAGGTAAATATAAAAAAACTGTAACATATTGGCAGGAATAATCAGCAATCATTGTGCCATGTGTGCATGATGCTTACGTTTGTTATCTTTTGGCCCCCAACACTGGTACAAAGTCATGGATTTGAACCTCTCTGGAAAGACCGCCCTCGTCTGCGGCAGTACGCAAGGCATCGGCAAGGCAGCTGCTGTCGAACTGGCAGGCATGGGTGCCTCGGTCGTCTTGGTGGCGAGGGACGAAGCCAAACTGCGTGCGGTCGTGGCCTCGCTGCCGACGCCGCTCGGGCAGCAACATGATTTTTTTGTCGCTGACTTCAGTCGCCCAGCGCAGCTGCGCGAGGCCATCGACAA
>JANMIM010001426.1:0-1931 GCA_031375795.1 Bacteroidota bacterium | reverse complement strand
CGTGCCGCTGCGCCACCAGGGGACATTGACCCACTGGATCACAAAGGAATCCACATTGTTGCTCCAGTACCACAATTCACCGACATTGAGGCTCTGCGGATCGTTGCTGATGAATGTGAGGTCACTCATGAAGGGCGCGACAATGTTGTCCCCCACCCCTGCTGGCGCCGGGACCCGCGGGAAACAGGATGCGATGTTCCCGACATTGTTGAATGAGACCCAGCCGTTGGAGCCGATCTTGATGCTGTTGTAGTCGCTCCAGTAATAATGGAAGTCCCAGCCGATGTTGAAAGGACCCGCGACGTTGTCGTCGGCGAGCGTGGGCACTTGCAATGCTCCCGGCCTGCTCTTGATATCCAGCCAATGAAAATTCACGCCCGGCTCGTTGGAGTCTTTCCAGATATAGCCATAGGGATCGGGCCCTCCCGTGGAGGCCCAAGCCCGGTTCACGACGAGCAGCAACAGCAAGCACAACAGGTAGCCCAGCTTATGTTTTGAATTCATGCCTTTATTTTGCGGAATTTTGGTGAAAGGTCAAAGGGGGGCGTCATTTTTACATGGCTTAGGAATGAATTTTCAGCTCCAAATGTAAGCAGAATACAAAAGGCGACCCCTGGAGGTCGCCTTTTGCATTTCTTTCAAAACGAATCTTAGTGGTTCACCACCAATTTCGTGGTCATGCTGCCTGCGGTGCTGGCAAGGTTGATGTAGTAGAGACCTGCGGCCCAAGCTTGAGCATTGAGCTCCATGCTGTGGCTACCGGCTACCATGCCTGCATCCGTTTGGGTAAAGACCGTCTGGCCATACATGTTCACGACAGAGATCTTCACGTCGCTCATTGCAGGCAAGTTGTAGCGCACCATGGCCAAGCCATTGGTTGGGTTTGGCACTGCCTGGAGTTGCAGGGCGACATTGAGTTCGTCCTTCACAGAGATCGGCACTGCTGGGCAGGTGGTGGTGATGTTGGCGCTGAGCATGAAGTCATCGACCGTCTGCTGGCGATAAGGTGACCATGCGCCGCCGAGGATCTCATACGTGCGGCGTGAAAGTGGTGCTTGGGTTTCGGTACCCAAGAACACGTCACCGCCACCTTGGAACCATGCGATGTACCAGCCACCGGTGTTGATTTGCGACGTGCTGTTCATGCGCACGCGGAACCATGATTGCTCGGCGGAAGCGTTTGCAGGGACGGTCACGCTGTCCATCAAGGTGCCTGGGAAGCCGGTGTTGCCGTTGTAGATCGCGATATGGAATGCATCGTGCACGCCAGGCTGCGAGGTGGTCACGTCACCAATCCAGACATCGACGTTGGCGATGTTGGCTGGGTATACTGGAGGCTCGACATAAATGCCGGCACCTTCGTCGTTTTGACCACCGCTCCAAGCCACGAGGCCGTCGTTTTGCAGGGCAGAGGAGTAGGTCAAATTCATCGTGTCACCGGTGCAAGGGGAGGCCACAAGCTCGACGGTGTTCACGTTGTTGCTTGGGTTGATGTCAGTTGCGTTGGTGGTCGTCACTTTGTAGGCATAGTGATTTGCGTTGGCAAAGGTCACCGTCGTGGGGAAAGTCACCGTGCTGTTGGTACCTGATGCGAGGCCGGTAGGCAGCGACGAGGCACCCGTCCAGAGGATGGCACCCGGAGCGGGTACGCGGATCTCACCAGCGACAGCGATGTTGGTGCTGATGTTGGCATTGCCCACGTTGGCGATGTTGGCTATCACTGGTTGTGGGCTGGCATTGGCACCTGAGATGTAGAACTGGCCTGCGTTGTCAGCATTGGCATTCCAAGCTGGGGTGGCATCTGGCACTTGGAAAGTGACGTTGGCTGGGTAGTAGAATTTGATGGCAGACTGGTCTGGGGGCAGGGCCTCATTCAACACTTCCAGGCCGATGTTGCCGGTGATGTTCTCGATGCCGATTTCCATGTCGGC
>JANMIM010001378.1:0-3268 GCA_031375795.1 Bacteroidota bacterium | reverse complement strand
GGAGCGGATCGTGATGAAGTCGGAGCCGACAGAGCTCGTGAACTTGAGGGTCTGCCCAGCAACTGCACCGGAGATCGTGGAAAATTCACCGCCAAAGGAGCAGGTGGAGACCGTCACCAGGGAGTTGCTGGTAGGAATCGTAGCCGAGCCAAAGGACGATGAGAATGTACATTGGGCTTGGGCTGTTGTGGCAAATCCTGCGAGGATCGCCACAGCCAAAAGCACTTGGAATATCTTTTTCATAATTGTGTTCCTTTCGTTAAGTGCTTATTCTTCGATGACATTGAACTTTGGATCGCTCTTGATCGCAGCCTGCTTCTCCGCAGGGAAGGTGGCCAATTGCGACTTGGTCATGATGATGCGGTCGTCGGTCTTGGGGGCCATCATCTCTGCATACTCGCGTGGATGCTGGGCGACCCATTGGTCTTTGTTTTCGTCTGCGCCCCATGGGGTTGCAGCAGGAGCCACCACTTTGGCGGCGGTGTTTTGATCCATTGCCTGGTACTCCTTGGGGTGCGAGGCAACCCAGTCGGCCTTGGCGGCGTCGTACCCAGCTGGGTTTGTCGCTGCATCGTTGAGTGTACTGGGCAGCTCAGTTTTTTGAGCCTGCACCCAGCCAAAGGCACAGAGCAGCGCGAGTAGCCCCAATGCCTTAAGTGTAAATTGCTTCATCTTACTTTCCATTAAGCGTGGATAAACATAAAAATTAGGTGGATGAACGAATGGCAGTTTGGTTTCAACCCATTCGTCTGGATTTCGCTGCCCGCAATTCGCAGGGCACCGCATCAAGACTTCTGGGGGTATGAAACCCTGAAACCAACAGCCATCAAAGAACGGGTTAGAAACTGCCCAAGACCCTTCATTTTGTTTCGAAATCGATCCAATGACGTTCGTCTTGGAATCTCATTTTTTTGTGGATCAGGGCATAACTATCCAAGGCCCTCGACCAACGTCGAAGATCTTGCATCATCCCGTCCATTCAATTTTGTAGTCTTCTTAGCTTTCTGTTGCGATTAGGCTATCATCAGCCTTGCATTTTTTAGGGGTTCTAAAAGCGATTGATTCTTTTTCAAATAATTAGACAGTATGCCAGCATGCCACACCACAAAGTGATTGACATCCACTTCCCTTTGTACAGGGTCAAGAACCATTTGGGTCTTGCACCAGCACGAAAGTCAAATAGCTCGATAGCCGTTCACTTTTTCCAATCAGTCGATTCAATGATTTCCTTCTGAACCGATCAATATCCTGCGATTTCCTAGTTGATTAACAGTTCCAACCACGCGAGCTTCAAAAAGCCACTCGCTTGATTTTCAAAAGCAAGTTGGACATTAAGTGTGAGAAATGCAAGCAAAAAATCAAATAAAAATGTGAGCATTGTAAAACCTCCTTTTTCTCGATTTGCCGCTTTGGGGTGGCCCTTGGTCGGGGAGAGACCGACGACTGCCCTGATCGTGAAAAACGCTTGGAGGCGTTGCGATACATTCCAAATCGCAATTTTGAGGCAGAGAAGAGCGGTTTGCCAGTGCAATTTTGATGGAGCTAGCCCCGTTGACAGTTGGGCATCGGCATATAGAGCTGCCTTGCCGGTCGAGGCCCGGGCAAGTTTCCCCCAACCCGAGGGAGCAGCTCCGCCGTGAAATGTTACAGATTTGCAGGTGTCATATTACATTCATTGGATCCAATCTTCCCCTTTCCAGCCGAAAATCAGCGCATTGGTGTGGTAAGACTAGAAGGCAACAATGCATCAATTTTGCATTCCACGGTAGCTTGCGGGAGCAGTGGTGGCTGCTTGCCTCACGGACATTCGCCATCGATCCCGCAGTGCTCGGCCTCGGGTCCATGTGTCTGCAGGGGTTTGGAGACCATCGATTCCTGCTGGACTTTTTCCAGCATCCCCAAAAACGTGGCGGGCTCCTGCGCACCCGCGATCCCATATTTGCGGTCGATCACAAAAAATGGTACGCCGCTTGCCCCAAGTTGGGCAGCCTGTGCACAATCCTCGATCACGGCCGCTGCATATTGCTCACTGTGCAACACGGCCTGTACCTCGGCGGCCGGCAAGCCGATTTCGTCACCCAACCTGGCTAGTTCCGCGGTGTCGGCGATGTCACAACCCTCGGTGAAATAGGCCCTGAAGATGCGTTCCTCCGCCACATCGTCCAAGCCCTTGGTTTTGGCGAGGTGGATGAGCCGGTGCGCGGCAAACGAATTGGCGACCACAGCCTTGTCAAATTGATAGTCGAGCCCCACGGCGGCGGCCATCTGTGTCACCTGGGCCGAAACCTGCCGGGCCCAAGCCACCGACTGCCCCTTGCGTTCGGCCAGGTAGGCATAGATGCTCGTACCCGCCGGCACATCGAGGTCGGGATCCAATTGAAAACTCCGCCAGCTCACCTCGACCGCATCGCGCCCCGCAAACTGTGACAGCGCCATCTCAAACTTCCGCTTGCCGATGTAGCAAAACGGGCACATGATATCCGACCAGATTTCGACTTTCATGGTGCAAAGGTAATGAAGGTCGGGGATAGGTGGTCGAGTCAACAACACGAAATTGCCCACCAAAATTGTAGCACAATCCCAGCAAATCAAAAAGTTCCAAGATTTCCCAGATCGACCCTACCGCTTCTCCGCCATGAATTTCTGGAGTCCTTTGGCCGCTGTCTTGCGCACTTTGTTTTTGACCAAAGGTGTCCAGCCGAGGAAAACTCCGGTGCCGCCGAGGGCCATGCGCGTCCATTTCCAAAATTTGAAGCGGTCGCGGTGTTGCACAATTTTCCCATTCTCAAAGACAAAGCTCGCCTCGATCACATTGTGGACTTTGCGGCCTGTTCCTGAAAATGTATAGGTCGCCTCCCAGTGCGCTGTGCCCGTCTTCTCGTCGGCTTGGATGTCCCTGAACGTCACGTTCAGGTCCTTGCCATTGGTGATCAGGTAGTGCCACATGGCCCGGACTTCCTCCCCGTTTTTGAGGTCAAAGACGGGATCCTTGAAGGTGGCGTTTCCGGCATAGCACTCGGCCATCTGCCGGTGATTTTTTTGCTGGAAACCTTCGTAAAGGCGCAAAATCGTAAGCTCGTTCGCATTCATATCTTGAAGTGAATTATTGATCCATGCAATCTGCCACCGGTCCTTGGTGATCGGTGCGCAGACGAGTTGCCAGACGCCGCGTGTGTCGAGCAGCAGGCAGTCGACTTCTTGTTTCAATTCGCCCACCCGATTGCCGGTCACTTGAGTGCCCGTGCATTCATCCTCCATCTCCTGCTCG
>JANMIM010001371.1:0-3655 GCA_031375795.1 Bacteroidota bacterium | reverse complement strand
GAAAAATTTGATCGCAGCAAATTCCCGCCTAGCGCCACCCCACATGCCGATGAGGAAAAACATCGGCAGCAGCATGAATTCGTAGAAGAGGTAGAAGAGGAAAAAATCGACCGCGATGAAGCAGCCTATCATGCTCATGTTCAGCAATAAGAGCAGGGCAAAATAGGCCTTGCTGCGCTTCTCGACATCAAATGACTTGTACACCACGATCGGCAGCACCAGCACCGTGAGCAGCACCATCGCAAAGCTGATGCCGTCCATCGCCAGGTGAAACTCGATGTTGAGCAACCCGGTATTCCCCAAGTCCAAGCGGATCCATTGCAACTGCTCCACCAGCCTGAAATCCATGAATTCAGCCTTGGAGGCGATGAATTTTGGGAGAATGCCCGCTAGAAACCAGCCGGCTTGCAGCAGGGTCGCGAGCAGGGCCACTTGCCGCAAGAGGCCCTTTTTGGCCGAGGGCAAACATAGCACGGCCACGAGGGCGAGCAGGGGCAGTAGCAGCAATATGGAGAGGGATCCCATGGCTTATGCGGTAAAAATATAGATCATTGCCAAGAGCAGCACCAAGATCGTGAGTAAGGTGTAGAGAATGTACAATTGCAGCTTGCCCGACTGGAGCTTGCTGGCGCGTTTCCCGGAGCGCATCACCATGGTTGCCAGGCCATTGACCAAGCGATCCACGAGGTTTTGATCCAGCCAGGCCGATGCACGGGAGAGGCTGTGCCTGTCTGTGGGCTGGATCACTTCATTGGCCACCGGGTCGATCAGGTGGTGGTCCAGCCATTCACTCGCCTCGCTGAGGCTGGGGCGGTGACCTCGTCGCAGGATCGTGCCTGCGACCAGCCGCACCATGCCGTCGATCACGCGGTGGTCGATCCAAGTCAGCATGCGCCCGAGGGCCATCAACGGCTTCACGAGCAGCCTGCGGTAGATGTCGTCCAGATAAAAATGCTTGAAACTCAAGTCAAACACCCAACCCAAGGACCGATTGGGCAAGGGTCCTTTGTAATAAAAATAGACGGCGAGCACCATGCCAAAGAGCGCGATCGCGGCAAAAATCCAAGGCAAGGAAGGATCGGTCGGATGCGCCGCATGGGTGAATCTCTCCCCATGAAATGGATCGATGGGCGAGAAAATCACCCACGTCGATGCAAAGGCCAGCAAGGCCAGCGGCAACGCCATCCGCCAATTGACCCTCGGCAGCGCCGGAAAAAAATCCTCCGTGGCACCTGCCCCCTTGGCGCGGTTTTTCCCCACGAAGACCAGGATGCCTTGACGCGCGATGTAAAACGCCGTGAGCAGGCTGGTAAGGATCGCCGACAATGGCACGATGGCCGCCACACCGCCACGCTGCTGCGCAAAACTGATGGCTCCCAGCAAGATGCCGTCCTTGCTCAGGAATCCCGAAAAAAGCGGAAGCCCGGAAAGGGAGGCCGCAAAAATCAGCCAGCATACCGCCACCAAGGGCATCGATTTGCCCAAGCCACCCATGAACCGCATGTCTTGCACATCAAAGTGGGACTTGGTTTTTGCTTGGGCCGCATGCTGGTGATGGATCACCGTCGCCGCAACCAAAAACAGCCCGCACTTGAAGAAGGCATGGGTGATCAGGTGGAAAAACGAATATTCCGGCACGCCCACACCGATCCCCATCACCATGAATCCGAGCTGTGAAATCGTCGAATAGGCCAGCACACGCTTGATGTCGGTCTGCGACAGGGCCGAGCACGCTGCGAGCAGGGCCGTCATCGCCCCGAGCCATGCAAGGCCGGTGAGCAACGCTGGATCGAGAAAGGGTTCGATCCGCAACAACAGGTACACGCCCGCCACGACCATGGTCGCGGCGTGGATGAGGCTCGACACCGGCGTGGGGCCCGCCATCGCGTCGGGCAGCCAGACCTGAAACGGAAACTGCGCAGACTTGCCGATCGCACCGATGATCAGGCACAGGCCGATCATGAACCCGGCGAAGTCGTGGGGGTGCTGCGTGAGCGTGGCCCAGCCAAAATTGCCATAGTACCGCCACACGAGCATTAAAGCCATGATGAAACCAGCGTCTGCGATGCGGTTGACAATGAATGCTTTCTGACTCGCCATAGCAGGCTTCTTTTTCTTGATCCAAAACCCGATCAGCAGGTAGGAAGCCAATCCGACCAGTTCCCAGAAGACAAACATCAGCAGCAGGTTGTCGGCCAGCACGAGGCCACACATGGCGGCCGCAAACAGCGACAGGTAGGCCCAGTAGCGGTGGCGCATTTCATCGTGGGCCATGTAGGCGAGGGAAAATAGGTGCACCAGAAACGTGATGCCCGTCACCAGGGCCAGCATCAGGCTCGATTGGGCATCGACCCAGATACCCATGTCGATGGGCTTGCCGCCGATCTGAAACCACTCGACCATCAGCTGGTAACGCAAGGCCCGGGGCTGCTCCAGATGCATGTACGCAAAGACCGCCATGCCCATCGCCGCCGTCAACCCATGCAAGCCGATGGCCAGCCATCCTCCCCCATTCATCTTCTTGCCCCAAGCCGCCAAAACTACAAACCCGATCAACAGCAATACCGGAACAGCCCCCGCCAACAAGACGGGCAAATGCACATTTCCGAGATCACTGAGGGATTCCAACTTCATTGGCTACACCGTTCTAAAGATTTTCAATTTTCAATTTTCAATTTTCAATTTTCCATTCTCCATTTTCAATTTCATGTTCATTCTTTCATCGTGTCGATCTCGTCGATGTTCACGGTCTTGAAGCGTTGATACACGTTGAGGACGATGGCAAATGCGACAGCAACCTCTGCTGCAGCGAGCACGATCACAAACAAGGCCGCCATTTGGCCATCGATGCGGGCTGCATATTTGCTGCCAAAGGCCACAAAGTTGAGGTTGGCGGCGTTGAGGATGAGCTCGATGCCCAGCAAAGCCATGATGGCATTGCGGCGGGTCACGACCATGAACACGCCGAGGCAAAACAAAAATGCCGACAAGCCGAGGTACAATTCCATGGGATTCATTCGGCGGGCTCCTTTCCTTTTTCGGTGCGGCGGCTCAGGTAGGCAGCGGCGATGAGGACAGTGAGCAGCAAGACCGACACCAACTCAAAGGGCAGCAGGTAGTCGGTGAGCGTGGCCATGCCCACCTGCCAGGTATTGCTCACTGCGTCGATGTGGCCATGCGTGTCTGCCTTGCCGGGTTGCGTGACGCCGCTCTCGCGGATCACAAACAACAATGCAAAAAACAGCGCGGCTGCGAGCAAACCACCCGGAATCACGTTGATGAGCTCGGTTTGTGGCTTCATTTCCCTGATCTTGGCCGTGAGCATGACCCCAAAGATCACCACGAGCAGGGTGCCACCCACGTAGACGATCACCTGCGAGACTGCAAGGAATTCTGCACCTGCAAACACGTAAAGCCCTGCTATTCCTAGCAGTACGACAAACAACATGAACGCCGCGTACACAATGTTCTTGGAAATCGCCAACACAAACGCCGAACCAGCCGTGAGCAGGATGAAGGCATGAAAGAGGATTTGGGAGATGGTCATGCGGCCGGCCCTCCTTTGTCATCGTCGGGTCGTCGCATGATGGGCCTCGGGCGCGGCTTGGGCTTGGGGGGCTCTTCAGGTGACGACTCCTCAGCTGGGCTGATTTCG
>JANMIM010001352.1:0-2098 GCA_031375795.1 Bacteroidota bacterium | reverse complement strand
TGAAAAAAAACCGTAATTTTTGACTCCGATCTGGAACTGAGGTCGGGCTGCTTCACCATTCAACTATTTACGATTTTCTATGAGGTACCTTGTGCGTAAACTCACCATTGCAATCCTGATCTCGGCCGCTGCCCTTCCGGCATTTGCCCAAACGACTCCCGCACCCGACCCACAGACGATGTTGCAGTCTGCCCTGCGGTCCATCGACGGCATGGTGACCGTCGCCGGCAGGGTCAAACGCACCGAGCGCATCAATGGCAGCTTGGAGAGCGGGGACCTGCGTTTCAAAGTCAATGGCAAGCCACACAAGATCTACATATACAACGTCGTACCCCACGAAGGCACCGAGGTGCTCTGGGCCGAGGGCTGGAACGACAACAAGGCCTACATTCACCCCAACCAATTTCCATGGGTGAGCTTGAGCATGGACCTGAATGGGGACCAAATGCTCAAGGACCAGCACCATCACCTCACTTCGACGGGGTTTGTGACCATCCGCAAGATCCTGAAGTGGGTCACCACGCGGCCTGTCGAGGAGATCAAGAAACGCATCATCTATGCCGGCAAGGAAAAATGGTATGGCAAGATGCTCGATGTGCTCAAGATCAAAAACGAGGACTACACCATCGTCAAGTACACCGTGCAAGCCGGCGAGGACCTGCTCAAGATCGACGCCAAGCTTTCCGTGCCTTGCTACAAGCTCCTGGAACTGAATCCTGAGATCGACGACTACTTTGACGTGAAGGCCGGGCAGGTGATCAAGGTCCCGAGCCACTACGCCAAGGAAATCGTGATGATGATCGATCCCGACACGCACCTGCCGGTGGTGCAGTTGATGTTTGACGACAAGGGTTTGTTTGAGAAATATGAATACTCAGAGATCAAGGTGAATCCACGGTTTTCCACGATGGAATTCTCCGAGGACAATGAAGCCTACGGCTTCTGATCCGATTTGATCGCTTTGCTTTTTTGGGCAGGGGATGTCGCACTGATATGGGCAGCGCATGCCCAATTGGTTTGGGCAGGGCATTCCCTGTCTAAACGGTATGATTCTGACAGTCAGCGCTTTGACATTGAAAGCTTATCCCATTGCTCATCCAGAACCGCGGTCAATTCTCCGCCCATAACAAAACCGTGAGGTTTTCCATCGGACTTTTGGCGTTGCCCATGAGCACCTTGAGCGATAGGCTGAGCGTCGGCGTCGCTGGCATGGGTTGCAGCATATAGGTAAATTGGCCTTGGTGCCATGTGCCCAACGATTGCTCGCGGTAGTGAAGCAAGGGCCTGTCGCTCCATTGATACCAATGGTCGCGCGTCATGGCCTCGATTTCCAAGATGAGCTTGGTGTCGGTCGCGCGGTCAAAATCGCTTTCCACTTGGATTTGGATGGCCTTGACCTTGGACATGTCGGGCAGGGAATCGGCTTGTCGGTACAGCATGTCCACCATCGAGCCAGCCTCGCCTTTTACCGTTCCCAAGTGATAGGTCTTGACGACATGCAGATTGGCATTTTGCAAAATCGGCTTGAAAAACATGCCCACAAACCGATCCTCGGTCTCCAGGAAGATGTCCCAATACTTGGACTTGTCCATGTTTTCCCAGTGCATGATGCACCACTTGTACTGGTAGGTTTGGACCACATTGAGGGGAATGCACAGCAAGGCGGGCATGACCAGCAGGAATTTCAGCGGGGTCTTCATCCGGTCCAGCAGCAGGGCAAAGGGAATGAAGAATACAGGATAGACATCGATGTAGGTTCGCATGCCATAGCTGCAACCCAAAAACCAGCACCACCAGGAGGAGAGCACAAACGTGAATGCGCCAAAGAACACCAACCAGGAAATCACTGCCGCATATTGGCGCTGCCAGAGCATCCACCCGAGTCCCGACAGCGCGATGAACAGCACGGGGGTATATACAAAAAGGCCCTTGCGATAGCTGAAGAGCACATTCATGATTTCAGGTTTGCTGAAGTCAAAGCCTTCCTGGCCGTAGCTGTAGGTGTAAAATTCGCCCACCTGATAATACCAAACCAGGCTTTGCATCCCCACCACTGCGCCCATGAGTCCCAGACCCACCGCCAAATGGCCAGCGGCCT
>JANMIM010001335.1:0-2814 GCA_031375795.1 Bacteroidota bacterium | reverse complement strand
ACATTTGGCCAGGGCGCCTTTCAGCTGCAAGGAGACCATTTCAAGCGCTTCGACCATAGCCACGGCCTACTCTCAGACACGATCGCCGACGCCATCAAGACCCCCAACGGCGACCTGTGGTTTGCCACCGAAAAGGGCTTGAGCATGCTGCGCAAGGGTGTGTTTGCCAACAATTTCAAATACTCGACGTCAGCGAAAAGATCGGTGACGGCGCTCGCCTGCAACCCAAAAGGCGTCTTGTGGTTCGCCCATCCAGATGGTCTCAGCAAATACGATGGCAAGACCTTTGAATTGGTGGTGACCGCCACGCAACTCAACCACCAACGGGTGAATGAAATCACCGTGGACCACCATGGTCGTGTTTGGATTTGCACGATGGAGGGCCTTTACCGATTGGAAAACAATCAGGTGATCCTGTTTGAGGAGCAAGCTGGGCTTTGGAAGGGACCTTTCAATGCTGTGATGGAAGACAAGTCTGGCAATGTCTGGCTGGGCACCAACGGCGACGGCATGTCGGTGTACAGCGATGGCATATTCACCCAGTTTGGCGAAAACCTAGGCAAGGATTACGTCTATGCGATCAACCGACAGCCCGATGGCCAATTTTGGATCGGCACCGGAAACGGCATTTACCAAACCTCTGGCAGCGACATCAAGCACCTGGAAAGTCCCGAGCTGTTGTCCAAAGGCGTGATCATGGATCTCATGACAGACCGCAAAGGGCAGACGTGGATCGGTAGCTTCCAGGGACTCTTCAAATGGGACGGGACCAATCTCACCAACATGCCCCTTAGACCCGAAAAACCGGGTGCCGTGGTCGTTTCGCTCAAGGAATGCAGAAATGGCGACATCTGGATCGCCTCTTCCATCGGATTTTTCATCTGCCGCAACGACTCGATGATCGATCTTGCCGAGGAAAATTCTTTGCTGGGAATGCAGGGATTTGCGATCGCCGAGGACTCCAAAGGCAACAAGTGGCTTTCCACAGGCAAGAACGGCATCATTTTCTACAACAATGATACGCTCATCAACCTCACCGAGGCAGACGGGCTCATCAGCGACCAAGTGATGCCGCTGGTCCTGGATCACAATGAAAATGTGTGGATCGGCACATATATGGGCCTTTCGCGATTCAATGGCCATGATTTTTGCTACCTCACCACCTATGACAACCTGCCTGCCAAGGTCGTCTATTTCTTGGAGGTCGATGAAAAAGGCAACCTCTGGGCAGGTACGGAAAAAGGGCTGGTCCAGATCGGACTCGATTCCCATTCCGAGCCCACATTTTTCAAGAGCTACGGGCTCAATGATGGCTTTGCAGGACCGGAATGCAACCTGAACGCGGTCTGGCGCGACCCCGATGGCAAAATGTACTTCGGCACCATCTCGGGCATCAATGTCTACAACCCGGAAAATGACGTTCCAAACACCGAATTGCCACTGGTGGCGATCACGTCCCTCAAGATCTTCTTGGAGGACCTCGACCCCAACAATTGCACCATGGACTCGTTTGCGCCTTGGAGCAATCTGCCGGTCGGGTTGGAGCTCCCCTATCATCAAAACCACTTGAGCTTCACATTTGCCGGCACCACCACCAAGCTGCCACAGCAAGTGAAGTACAAATACATGATGGAGGGCTGGGATGAGACATGGCTGCGCGCGACCTCAGACGACTATGCCACCTACTCCAACCTGCCGCCAGGGGAATATACATTCATGGTCAAGGCCGCTAACAGCGAAGGCCGGTGGACCAATGAGGCCGCCATGTTTCCATTCAAGATCTCAAAGCCTTTTTGGAGCAGCACCTGGTTCATCGGCATCATTATTTGCCTGGTCTCCGGATTGGCGATCGGCATTTACCGCATCCGCGCACGAAACCAAATGCAGCAAAAGGCCCATCTCAAGCAGCAAATCGAGGACGCCACGCGCGAGGTGGTATTGCAAAAGGAAAAAGTCGAGGCTGCCAACCGGGCAAAGTCTGAGTTTCTGGCCACGATGAGCCACGAGATCCGCACGCCGATGAATGGCGTCATCGGCATGACCCACCTGCTCATGGCCGGGGACCTCGCGCCCGAACACAAGAATTTTGTGCGCAACATCAGGCTTAGCGGCGAGAGCCTGCTCTCGGTGATCAACGATATTTTGGATTTCTCAAAAATTGAAGCGGGGAAACTTGATTTGGAAAAAGTGAACGTCAAACCGGAATCCGTGATCGAAGAGGTCGTGGAAATGCTGGGCTTCAGTGCTCAAAGCAAGGGGCTTACATTGCTCTACCAGATCAGTCGTGAGTCCCCGACACAGATCATCGGCGACCCAACGAGGCTGCGCCAAGTCCTCATCAACTTGGTGGGAAATGCCATCAAGTTTACAGACAAAGGCGAGGTCCTGATCAAGCACCGCGCCGAGCGCCTGGAGAATGGCAGGTGGAAGATGCAGTTTGCCGTGATCGATTCGGGCATCGGGATCCCGCTTGAAAAACAAAGCGAGCTATTCCAGTCCTTCAACCAACTCTCGGCATCCACCAACCGCAATTATGGCGGCACAGGCCTGGGATTGGCGATTTCGCAGCGTTTGGTCTCGATGATGGACGGAGAGATCAAGGTCGAGAGCACACCCGGCAAAGGCACGACCTTCAGTTTCTGGATTGAGAGCGATCACGTGGCCGGATCGGAACGCGTGCCAGCTACGGGTCTCAAGGGCAAGCACTTGCTCCTGGCTAGTCCCCATGCGCCCACATTGAAGGTGCTGTCGGCCACCTGCGACAGCTGGGGCGTGTGGACCAAGGTCACCGACGACCTGCAGCAGTTGATGGAG
>JANMIM010001300.1:0-7488 GCA_031375795.1 Bacteroidota bacterium | reverse complement strand
GATCACGCTCACGCTGTAGATGCCCGTATTGCCCACCGTGATGGACGCCGATGTCTGCCCCGTCGCCCAACTGTAGGAGACAAAACCCGTGGGAACGCCAAATGAGACGGTGCCGCCTGGACAAAGGAGGGGCTGCACGGGGGTGATGGCGAGGTTGATGTTGCAATTGTCGCCTTCCACAAAGACCGCCATCGGGATCGTGGACACCGATGCCCAGACCGTGCCGCCATCGGTCGAGTACCGCATGGGGTCGCCCGTATTGGTATAGGTCTGCGATGTGCCCACGGCCGCATAGCCGGTGCCGATGAGATTGTTGTAGCCGTCGACCACGATCCAGTAGCGCTCGCCCACGGTGAGCGCCGCCGAAAAAGTCGAATCCCAGACCCAGGAGCCCGTGTCGGGCATGATGATCGTGGATTCGTGCAAGACAAAATTGAGGTCGGGTTGGTTGTTTCCCAAATCCTTCACCAGCGATATCCTCACTTCCCCTGTTCCCGCGACGCCCTTGAGCCATACGCCGATCTTGCGCACCCGCTTCACGGTCGCCATGAAACTCTGGGCCGCAAAGTCTGCGCTGTCGGGCCCCACCCCTACCCACAAGCTGTCTTGTGGCGAATTGGCATTGATCACCTGGGCGCTGAGCGGGGTCATCGGCAGGCAAATGAGGAATACAGCAAGCGCCAGCAAGGGGCCACCGATCCGCAATGGGCTCGTCCAGATGGCAGCGATGGTTGGCTTCAATCTCATTTCGACTTGGTATCCGATGTTGTATTTTCGACTTCCACAGGTTCCGGGAATTGTGGGTTGCGCATGGACCGAACGATGAAGAATATGCCTGCCAGCACAAAGGGGATGCTCAGCAATTGGCCCATGTTCAGCGGGGAACCGACCAGAAATTCGGCCTGCTCCTCCTTGCCAAACTCGATGAGGAAACGCATGAAAAACACCATGACGAGAAACAACCCAAAGTGCTGCCCGAGCGGCAAATTGCCTTGCTTGCGGTAATAGAGCCACAGCAGGAAGACAAAGATGATCGTGTAGGCAAATGCTTCGTAGATCTGTGCCGGATGCCGGGCCACGAGCAAGGATTCATCGTCCTTCACGACCAGGCGGTATTCGGGGTTGGTGATGCCGGTGGGGGTGTCGAGCGTGTCGAGCTCCATGTCCTTGGGGTTGCCGCCGAGCACGCCTCGGTGGATCACCGTCCATTCACCCTCTGCCTGGGCCTTGCGCAGCAGCAATGTGCCCCTGCTCGTGCCCCCCGAGATGAGTCCGCGCATGTCAAATTTCAGGTGAACCTTGTCGCCTTCCCATCGTCCGCCAAAGGCGACCTTGCCGGCGGCAAATGGGTCGTGGAATGTGGCGCTGCGTGGCTGCAGGCTGTCTCCGTTGTCGACCACGAGGCCGGGCTTGTCGCTGGCCTCGGCACTGAAGTAGTGGATGTGGCCCCGTGTGCCGGGTTTGGCATCGCTGAGCATGACAGGTTTGTTGTGTTCGCCTGCCGTGATGAGCACGCTGGTCTTGCCACCCGCGATGGCATGCACGACGCTGTCGACGGCATAGCCGTAGATCTCAAAACGACGCGGCTGGCTGATGGGCGCCGGATTGAAGGCCAAGGATACCGTCTCGCCTTCCCACTTGGCGCGCAGGGCATCGTTTTGGTCGGCGCGCGGGAACACAAATCCATAAGCGGCGGTGGTCTCCTTGCCGAGGATCTCGGAGTTCATGAGGTTGCCAGCGCGGATGGTGAGCCCTGAGAGGGCGACCATGATCACGACGCGGTCGAGCACCCATAGCATGGAGCGATGGCTCACACGGCGCGACCAGAGGAGCATGCCGGTGATGATGCCGATGGCGGCTCCGTGGCTCGCGAGTCCGCCTTCCCAGACCTTGAGCATGTCGATGGGATGGCTCAGGTAGTAGCCGGGGTCGTAAAACAGGCAGTGTCCGAGCCTGGCACCGACGACGGTGCTCACGGCCATGTAGACGGTGAGGGACTCCAGCCAATGCTCGGGCACACGCTCGAGCTTGAAGATGCGCTTCATGAGGATGTACCCAAAGAAGAACGAGGAGGCGAAAAGGAGTCCGTACCAGCGCAGCGGCAGGCCGAAGATGGAGGGTTCTTGGTCCCAGTGGATGTATTGCAGTAGGTGCATTGGGGCGAAAATACGAAAAAGTTGGGAGATGAAGGAAGAGGAGTTGAGAGTTCGGAGTTCGGAGTTCGGAGTTCGGAGTTCAGGGTTCAGGGTTCAGAGTTGAGAGTTCAGAGTTCAGAGTTCAGAGTTCAGAGTTCGGAGTTCAGAGTTCAAAGTTCAGAGGTAGAAGGTAGCAGGTAGCAGGTTACGGCGGGAGGGATTCAGCGTTTTGTACACTTGGCGAACCCTTGGGTTGTTGGCGGTTTCATTTTTAGCTGATTGGGTTGAGAGATGAAGCTGGGCATTGAGAGTTGGGAGAAGATCGGTGACGATCAAAGTGACGGTGGTTGGGGCGATTTTCGTTGGGATTGTGGCGGTGGCTGCTTTTTGTTTCGATCTCTTGCTTTGAAGGGTTGATTGGAGAGGGGCTGGGGCTTGTGGGTTTTGGGTTTTGGCTGGGCTTTTCAGCCTGCCGCTTTTCGATCGTGGATGGGCTATTCCACAGAATTTGGGATCGGGTGACCATTTAGATTGTCGGTGGTTTTGAATATCTTTACACACTCGACGGCTCGAATACCGTCCATGACGAGACCAATGAGGTGCATGTCATGGATGGGCGTTCAAGGGTCGTTCGAGTGAAGGTGGAGTCGGGTCAGCCCGACGAGATCAAGTACAATCTTGAAGACCACCTTGGGAACGCCTCGTTCACAATGAATGAGGCTGGTTCTTTGATAAATCGAGAGGAGTATTTTCCTTTTGGGGAGACTTCGTTTGGGTCTTATTTGATCAAGCGGTATCGGTTTTGTGGGAAGGAGCGGGATGAGGAGTCAGGGTTGTATTATTATGGAGCTCGGTATTATGCTTGCTGGAGTTGTCGGTTTGTGAGTATTGATCCGCTGGCTGGGGAATATCCATTTTACACGCCATACCAGTACGCAGGAAATCGACCGATCAATTTCATTGACTTGGATGGGTTGGAGCCGGGCGGAGGAATGGTTGAGATCAATCCCGGGACGAATTCCAGTTCCCAAACATTTAGTGATCCACCCGGATTTAGTTCCCCCAATCGAGTGGAGACGACCATAAGCGTTGAATATCGATCTGAAGGCGAGAAGCTCATAGGTCGAGTTTCAGGGACAACAATTAACTATGTCGACGGGATTCCGGGAAGCCCTGAACTTTCGTTTGATACCGGAGAAATTCGAGCTGATGCAAGTCCTGATCCAAAGAATACAATTCTTCATGCGGGATTGAAACTAATCCAGGACTATCGTGCAGGAGCCGTGATACCTGGCACATACAACTCCCAAATTCGGACGGGGAGCTATCTACCTGAATTGCAGAACCTTGGAGAGCAATACCGACCATATTCAACAGAACAGCTTGCTCGCACCGATCCAGCAACCGTAGCTGCACAGGCTAGGAAGGCATTTGATGCAAGAAACGGCATTCGAAGCAAGATGCAGAATAGACTGACAGGGATCGGAAGGCTGATTTCTGAAAAAATCGAAGGAGATAACAAAGCAACGTTCGAAGCGCTGGAGGCATCCAAAAAACGTAAGAATCCCAAATTGGTCTCTGACACTGATGTCCACAATGACATTTTGAGAAGTGCATCATCATCAAACGCAAAAGTGAATTCAATCGTAAAATGGGGGGGGCGAGCAGGGAAAATTCTTCTAGTGCTTGGGGTATTAAATACATCACGGCGCCTTTACACCGCAGGAAATGGAACTTCCGGCGAGAGTCTATCACGAGCTGCAGTTGAGGAATGGGGAACTTGGTCTGGGGCAATTGGAGGTGCGGAGGCTGGCGCAGCTCTTGGTCTAGTAGTCGCTTTCTTTTTTCCAGAAGCCACTGTCGCTATCGTACTTACGAGCATAGTTTGTGGGGCAATATTGGGATACTGGGGCGGTAAATGGGGTGGCGGCGCAGCAAACTGGTTGTATGATTTTTTTTGAAAGACAGTAATACATTTGGTATCCAAGAACATGAATTTGAAAGACCATTTTTTTAGGTTTGTCACGCTGAATGGGTTCCTATGGTACTTTTTGGCCATTCCACTTTCGATTGCAGGGATCACGCTCCTCGGGCTTGCGCAGGCGTCAAATTCCTATTTTGGAATGATATTGGGCATCATTTCGGTCGCATCTAGTATTTTATTGCTATGGTTGAGCCTGGTTCGAATGCCAAGGGCTAGAGCAAAGAGAATGTATTCGGATTCGTCAACAAAATTTCTGATCGACTCACGGGGATTTTACGTTACGACAATTGGTGCATTGGGGATACGGATAAATTGGGCAGATATTAGTGAAATCCACGCGGAGCGACGATTTCACTTCGGATACTCCACTGAGAGAATTAGAATTGAATCCGTTGATGGGCAATCAGCCAGTATTGAAGACAATTTGGTTGAATTCGATGCCATTCTCGTGGCGTTGCAAGAACATTTGCCTTCGTTTTCAATGGAAAAATATATGCAATTTCTGGAAAACCCAGCTCAGATGCGATCGCAATGCACAGCAAAACCCTAAAAACATCTATACAGCTGCGTAGCAAAACCCTAGAAACATCTAAACAGCGGCGCAGCAAAACCCTAGAAAAAACTAAACAGTAGCGTTCCATATGAGGAACGCTACTGAAAATCAGGCACTTGAAAGTCAAATGGCTCAAAGCCCCCACTCCAGCACCCAAGAAAACCCTGAGAAAAGGCGTCCCTAACAAGGACAGACCTGGTAATCAGGCAACTAAAATCGAGGCTATTTTTGGGCAAAAACCGATCGGATCATCTCGGCTTGGCGTTTCCTTGGCTCAAGCAATGGGCTTTCGAATAGGGCGGTTTTGCTGTCGGCTTAGCACCCAGCTTTGCAGGAATTTCTTTTGTTTGCTTGAATCCGTGCCATGCAAGCTGCTTTGTTCACGATAGTATGATTTCAAAGGTGTTCACGAGTGCTTCGCAATTTACCTTCTCAGACATGCGCAGAGTTTCCACTCCGACACCCGAGTAGGCCTCGGCCGGGGTGAGCCCTTGCAGGCTCGTGTGTGGGCGGGTGGCATTGTAGTCGTGGATGGCCCAAGTCAGTACCTTTTCCAAGGCGGCCCCGTCAGGCGGTGCCTTCAAGCGCATACCTGCATTACCCATACCCTGCAATCGCAACCCAGCAAAAAAACCCAGAGGAAGGCCGTTTTCCCTGCCTGTGCCGTCCATCATCGTTGCAATTTGGGATCGATCTTGTAAATTGTCGCATGAAACGGAAATCTTCGGGCACGGCCGTTGTCCAGCCGCTGGGGCAGGCGGGGGCGATGCCCACCGCAAACGTGCAACGGCTGCTGGGCTTGATCGTGGCGCTGCTGGGCTTGTGCCTGTACCTCAACAGCATCCCCAACCGCTATGTGCTCGACGACGCGGCGGCCATCACCCAAAACAAGGTCGTCACGCAAGGCCTCGCGGGCATCGGCAAGCTGTTGCAGACCGACTATTGGTTTGGCTTTGTCGACGGGGTGCGCGTGCCGCAATATCGGCCGCTGTCGCTTGTGACCTTTGCCGTGGAGTGGCAGTTTTTTCCCAACAATCCGCATGTGAGCCATGGGGTGAATGTGCTGCTGTTTGCGCTGTCGTGCTGGGTTTTGTTTCACGCGCTGTGCATCTTGCTGAAGCCGCGCGGCATGCTCCTCCCCTTCCTTTGCGCCTTGCTCTGGGCGGCGCATCCGATTCACACAGAGGTGGTCGACAACATCAAGAGCCGCGACGAGTTGATGGGTTGCCTCCTGGGGCTCACGGCACTCGTGTGCTTTGTGAGGGCCCACGACGACGGCGCCAAATGGGCCTGGGCGATGGGCGGCCTCTGTTACCTGCTGTCGCTGCTCTCCAAGGAGACGGGGATTACGTTCATGGTCTTGATTCCCCTGAGCCTCTATTTTTTTCGCAGCTTGGAATGGAAAAAGATTGCACTCACGACGGTGATCTTGGGCGCGGCATCGGGTGTGTACCTGCTCGCGCGGGCGCAGGTGGTGCGCAATATTCCTGCCGTGCAACATTTTCAGTTGATCGACAATGCGCTCCTGGCGGCAGACAGCTACGTGACGCAATTCGCCACGGCGACCTACATTCTGCTGCAATATTTGGGTCTGTTGCTGTTTCCGCATCCATTGAGCTACGATTATTCCTATGCCGAGGTGCCGCTGCAGACCTTGGGTAGCCCCGGGGCGATCGTGGCCCTGTTGGTGTTTTTGGGGCTGGGCGGATTTGCGGTCTGGGGAATGGGGAAAAAAAGCCTGTATGCATTCTGCATCTTGTTGTTTCTCATCGCCATCGCCCCCGTGTCCAATGTCTTTATTTTGATCGGTTCGACCAAAGCGGAGCGGTTCCTGTATTTGCCCTCCCTCGCATTTTGCCTGGCCGTGGCTGCCGCACTCGCGCACCGCAAGGGAAATGAACCCCCGATCGTACCGACCGACCTGCGCCATTTTGTGTCTTTGCACAAGTTTGCGCTGGGTGTCGCCTGTGCCTGGGCGGGCCTGTATGCCATCAAGGTCGTGACGCGCAATGCGGATTGGAAGGACAATCTGAGCCTGATGAGCCACGATGTGAAGGTGGCGGATGAGAGTGCGCGCGCGCATTTCAACCTTGGTTCGACATTGATCCACGACAAGTATGCCGCCGAGACCAATGCTGTGAAAAAGGACGGCATCATGCGGCAGGCGCTGCAGGAATTGGAAAAAGCGGCCGCGATATTGCCCGACTATCCCGATGTCCACCGTGAATTGGCCTACCTTCATTTCCAAGGAAAAGATTATGCCCAATCCATCGTGCATGCAGATGTGTATTTGCGACACGATCCAGGCAAGGCGATCGTGCATGACATCAAGGGCGCCGCGCTGTTTGGGCAACAAAAATACAGGGAGGCGCTGGCCTGTTTCGAGAAGGCGGTGGCGATCAATCCCGCAGACACGTCGGCTTACAAAAACATGGGCCGCAGCTATGGCTACCTCGGTCAGTATGACGAGGCGATCGTGCAATTCAAGCATTTCCTGGAATTTGCCCCCCGAGACCGCGAGGCGCGGGCCTATATTGCGACGGCTTATCAGCTCAAGGGGGATAGCTTGGGGGCTGTGCAGTACATGGATCCTAAATGAGCAGCCTTCTGGATCAGAATTTGCAGAATTTGCCGAATTTCCAGAATCGTAAGTTGGGCGTATCGTGTCCTTCCCGTTGCAGCAGGGTGCGGCGTGCTGCGGGAGCTAATTGTGGTTGGGGTTGAATCTTGGAGCAGAATTTTCAGAATTTGCAGAATCGTGCTTTGGGGTTGCATCTTGGAGCAGAATTTCCAGAATTTCCAGAATTTCCAGAATA
>JANMIM010001296.1:0-1192 GCA_031375795.1 Bacteroidota bacterium | reverse complement strand
GGCCTTGCCGGTGTCGAAAAAGAGATTGTTGAGCCGCACGACGCTGCTCACCTCAAAGGGCACGAGCATGAGGTCGCGCTTGATCTCTTGGTATTCGGTGAGTTTACGCAGGTCGATGTTTTCGCTCACCGAGAAAAATCCCTTTGAAGCCGCCAAAAAGCCATATTCCTCGCCCGCAGGCAAGACGATGGAATAGGAGCCGTCGCGCGGGTCGCTGTAGGCCACGCCCAGTTCCTTGCCGGTCGTGAGCGATTCATAGATGATCTTGCCGGCAATCGGCTGCTTGGTCTTGGCATTGAGCACATGGCCGGTCACCAGCACGACGGGCTTGGGGCGCACGCTCAGCGGCATGGGCGCCCTGAAGATGTCGGCGCGGCCGATGGAGTTGGTGTAGGAGACAAAATAGGCAAAGTCGCCCTTGGCGGGGATGGAATAATAAGCGTCCCAGCCCGGAGTATTGAGCAGTGGGCCCAGGTTTTGTGGCGTGCTCCAGTGGGTCCAGGTGCTGTCGAGGCGGCGGGTCACAAACATGTCCTTGCTGCCGTAGCCCACGAGGCCGTTGGTGGAGAAGTAGAGCGTGGATTCGTCGGCCGCCAAAAAGGGCGTGGACTCGCCACCTGCGGTATTCACGCTGTCGCCCATGTTGAGCGGTTCGGTCCAGGAGCCGTCGGGTTTCAGGAATGACACGCAGAGGTCCTTGCCGCCGCGGCTGTCTTTGCGTTGGATCGTCATGATCATCACCTGGCCCGAGGCACTCAAGGCAAATTCACCATAGAGGTTGTCGTTGTAGTAGTTGGCGATTTCGCAGCCCTGAGGTTGCTCCCAGTTCTCGCCGTTGCGGCGGGCGGTGGAGACGCCTTTTTCCATGGACCCATTGGGCAGGTACTTGTTGAGCAGCAGCAGGGTATGGCCATCGGGCGTGATGGCTGTGGCTGCATTGTTGTCGGTGTTGTTGAGGGGGGCGCCTAGGTTTTTGGCCGGGGAATAGGAATTGTCGGGCTGGATCTCGGCCATCCAGATGTCTTGCATCTCGGCGTTGCCCAGGTTGCCGGGGTGGCCTTGGCGGGTGATGTAGAGGGTCTTGCCATCGGGCGAAATCACGGGCAGGAGTTCGTCAAATTCCGAATTCACATTGGGGCCGAGGTTCTCGCGGGCGCCGTCGGTGAGTACGCCGGGCGCGAGGTTGATCTTG
>JANMIM010001242.1:0-2658 GCA_031375795.1 Bacteroidota bacterium | reverse complement strand
CATTGAACGCACGAGCAAAAATGACAAAATGCCTACCGGTGACATCGAGATCAATCCGACCTCGATCATTGTCCTGAACGAATCCAAGGTGCCGCCATTCCTCATCGAAGAAGAAACCGACGGCCAGGACCAACTGCGGATGAAATACCGCTACCTCGACTTGCGTCGCGGTCCGCTGCAACGCAACATCCAATTGCGCCACCGCCTCGGCATCGAGACACGCAAGTACCTCGACAGCCTCGGCTTCTTGGAAATCGAGACACCTTATATGATCAAGAGCACGCCCGAGGGCGCGCGCGACTTTATTGTGCCATCGCGCATGAATCCGGGGCAATTTTATGCCTTGCCACAGTCGCCGCAGACCTTCAAGCAGATCTTGATGGTGAGCGGCTATGACCGCTACTTCCAGATCGTGCGCTGCTTCCGCGACGAGGACTTGCGCGCCGACCGGCAGCCGGAGTTCACGCAGATCGACTGCGAGATGGCTTTTGTGGAGCAGAGTGACATCTTGAAGACCTTCGAGGGGCTGTTCCGTCACTTATTTAAAGAAGTGAAGGGCCTGGAATTCTCCGAAATTCCCCACATGACTTATGGCGAGGCCATGCGCCGATTTGGCAGCGACAAGCCCGACATCCGTTTTGGGATGGAGATTGTGGACCTGAGCGACATCGCCAAACACAAGGACTTCGCCGTCTTCAACGACAGCGAATTGGTCGCAGGCATCTGCGTCCCCGGCGCGGCTGAATTCACCCGCAAGGACCTCGACGGCCTCACCGACTGGGTCAAGGCGCCCCAAATCGGCGCCAAGGGCCTCATCTATGCCCGCGTGAATGCCGACGGCACGATCAAATCCTCGGTCGACAAATTCTACGACGAAGCCGACCTCAATGCTTGGGCATCGCGGATGGACGCCAAGGCAGGCGACCTGCTCTTGCTGCTCTGCGGCAAGGACGAGAAGACCCGCAAGCAGCTCGGCAGCTTGCGCGTCGAACTCGGCAACCGCCTCGGCCTGCGCCCCAAGGACACATTCCAGCCGTTGTGGGTGATCGACTTCCCCCTCCTCGAGTGGGACGAGGACAGCCAACGTTTCTTCGCGATGCACCACCCCTTCACATCGCCCAAGCCCGAGCAATTCGAGCAATTCATGAAAGGTGAGGACCTCGGCAATGTGATTGCCAATGCCTACGACCTCACGATGAACGGCGTTGAGCTCGGCGGCGGATCGATCCGTATCCATGACCGCAGCCTGCAGCAGCGCATGTTTGAGATCCTTGGCTTCACGCCAGAGGCCGCACAAGCGCAGTTTGGCTTCCTCATGGGTGCCTTCGAATACGGCGCACCTCCCCACGGGGGACTCGCCTTCGGCTTCGACCGCGTAGCGGCCATGTTTGGCGGCGACGACTCGATCCGCGACTACATCGCATTCCCCAAAAACAACATGGGCCGCGACATGATGATCGACAGCCCAAGTGTGATCGAGACCGAGGCCTTGGATGCGTTGTTTATCGGCGTGCGGGAGGATTTGTTGCCGGGGTGATCGGAATCGCTCGAATATCAAGGAAAGGCGCGGATGTCGGGATGACCGAATCCGCGCCTTTCGCTTTCCTGGGGAACCATTTTGGGATGAAATTTGTAAATAACATTGAATAATATATTCGGTATTCATGGGCAATTTGTGTACATTTGAATAATATATTAGTTTTTGAGAACGATTGAATATGTCCCTCGAATGGCAAAAATTACCGAGCGTGTCCATGATCGACATGGCCGAGCGTGCCAAGGCGCGGCGCAAGCAGCGGCGGATGAGTCAAAAGGCTTTGGCTGAGCGCTCGGGAGTCTCCTTTGGGAGCATCCAGCGTTTCGAGCAATCTGGGCAGATTGCCTTGGAGGCATTGCTCAAGATCGCCTTCGCCCTGGAATGCATCGATGGCTTCGAGAGCCTATTCCCTGCGGATACGGCACCCAAGTCTTTGGAGGACCTTTTTAAATAAGCATGCGCGGCGATGAAAGCGAAGACCAACGAGATTTTGCATGTGGCGCTCGACTTTGGTTCGGAAGAAATCAAGGTCGGGCGGATGGCGCAGCGCCGGCAGGAGGTCTTTTTTGAATTTGACGAAGGCTTTTTGAATGCGGGGATGGACCTGTCGCCATTGCAACTGCCGCTAACTGCCGGCTTGCGGGCTGCGAAGGCGCGGCCCTTTGAGGGATTGTTTGGCGTCTTTGGCGACTCCCTGCCCGATGGCTGGGGGAAATTGCTGCTCGACCGCGCCTTGTCGGCCCATGGCGTCGCGCACCAAGACTTGAGTCCGCTCGACCGACTGGCTTATGTGGGTCGCCATGGCATGGGCGCACTCATTTATTATCCCGAAAAAGACTTGGATCAAAGAGAAGACGGTGTGCTCGACCTGAATCAGCTCGCGGATGAAATGTCGCAGGTGCTGGAGGGCGAGGCGAGTACCATGCTCGACCAATTGTATTTCATGGGCGGCTCATCGGCGGGTGCGCGGCCCAAGATCGTGGCCGGCTACGATCCTGCCACTGACCGCATCGTGCACGGGCAGCGCAGCCTGCCCGCAGGATTGGAGCATTGGCTCATCAAGTTTCCCTCTTCGAGCGACCAAAAGGACATCGCCAACATCGAATACGCCTACTCGCTCA
>JANMIM010001236.1:0-8457 GCA_031375795.1 Bacteroidota bacterium | reverse complement strand
GTCATGCCGTCAACATCGACCATGGCGGCGGCGGCGGCGATCTCCTCCGTGGACAAGGATGTTGCCATCCGCGGTCAGTACAATTATGCCGGGAAGACGCAGTCTCTGGACCTGAAAGGCAACCTTTATTCAGGCTCGATCTTGCACCTACAGGAGTCGTTTGCTGGCGAGGAGACCGGGGATTTCTACTTGGAGATGATCGAGGGGGGCACATGGTCGGGTTCCTGGATCGGCAATGGCCGCAAGCTGGAATGCACGCTCACGGAGACATCGGGAACGGTCGCAGATTTTGCACCCTATGACCTCGATGCCTTGCACGAGCGCGCAACCGACGGCATCACAGGCAGTTATGTCATGGAAGATTATTTCATCAACGATGCCCAAGACAGCGAGGATCGGCCTGTCCTTGAAGTCGGATTCAACGGGGGCGTGGTGACATTGCAGACGCTGCCAGGTGACAAGCTGCAATTCCATTTGGTGCAGACTTGCGGTCCATACTACCACATGGCCTACGCGGGTGGTGTGGCCACCAAGGTCGGTCCCGGCAAATATTATTACGAGCATCAGGAATATGACGACTCCCCCTGCAAGCTCACATTCATCGTCCAAAACAAGTCCGTGGAGGTCATTCAAGATGCTAGCGACATGGCCTGCGGCTTTGGAGCCTCAGCCTACGCAGACGGCAACTTCATGAAAGTGAATGACAAAGCTGTGCAATCAGGCGATGGAGACCTCAGCATCGACGATGTGATACCTAGGTGATCTCGGGCGCAGGCCTTCATTGGCAGGTCGTCATCCGCCCAAATCCCCCAGGACCTCAAAGTACCCATTTCCCTCTGCATACAGCGCCCACTTGAAGTCGCATGCCACCCAATAGCTATCGTCTCCTTGGAGCATCGAGCTGACCCAGTGGGAGGAGAGCGCGCAATTTCGGTCCAGCGCAAATGGACACAAATTGTACAATTTCACTTCCCGCCCAGCCATTTGCGCCTTCCAGACATCGATTTCGGTCTCATCAAACACGAATCTGCGCCCTGATTTGCCCAGCCTCACCTGAAATTGCTCCCAAAGCTCCCCCGCCTCAATCGCCCCCATGCTGCGGCGCATCGGCACGCTGGGCAGCAACTTTGGGGTTTGGAGTATGTCCTTGAGCTCGGCCAACAACCTTGCACGCACAATTTCATCGGGTTCGAGCCACTTGCGGGTCGCCTCCACGGCCGATTCCATGATCAGGGGCAGCATTTCCTCCCATTCGCGCTCCAGGACTTCGGCTTCAAATGCCTCAAATTCACGCAGGAGCCGTGCGAGGAGAAAGCATAGCGCGTCCTCGGTTGCCTCGGCTTCTGCAAGCCGCGCGAGACGGTGGGTACGAATTGAATTCAGACGGTTTTCTTCTCCAAAAACGAGCCTGCCTTCGTGAAATTGTTCGCTGATGTCCTCAAATCGATGCATTTGGTCACGATGCCATCGACCATTCTCGAAGACGAAAGACAAAAACTTAGGATTCTCCAGCATCTCATAACCGAGCCGGATGCACAATTCATCCAATTCCGATGGGCTGTAGTCAAAATCGAAACAATGCTGGCTATTCAGGTGTGATTCAACCCACATCGATTTGAGATCGGCGGTAATTTCCTCGCAAGGAAAGGCCATGATCCCATCGATGGACAACGTATGGTAGCCATGGTGCCTGCTCAGCGTCCAGGTCAGGGCATTCGGATCCTTGCGTTCTTTTTTCGTGAATTGGCAAGAGCACAAGATGAATTGACGATGGATGTCACACATGCTAGGAATATCTGTAACTGAAGCGAAACACCCGGAAATGTTGGTTCTGATTCATCGCCCCAATGTACGATTTTGTTGAAAACGAAGGCCAATGGACGAGCTTTCTCGCGACGATTGCCCATTTCTAACGTCTCTCGATTAACTTGCAACCAAGATGAATACCTTTGGCAGCATATTCAGAATCACATCCTTTGGCGAATCCCATGGCGCTGGCATCGGCGTCGTGATCGACGGTTGTCCGGCTGGCTTGAAGCTGGATTTGGCGGCGATCCAGGCGGAATTGGACAGGCGCAAGCCTGGGCAGAGCCGTCTCACGACACAGCGCAAGGAAAGCGACAGCTTCGAGGTGCTTTCAGGTCTTGTCGACGACACGACGAGTGGCGCGCCCATGGCCTTCCTTGTGCGCAACGAGGACCAGCGCAGCCAGGACTACGAGCACATCGCCCAGCAGTTCCGGCCGAGCCATGCCGATTACACCTACTTTGCGAAATACGGCATTCGTGACGCGCGTGGCGGCGGGCGCAGCAGTGCACGTGAGACGATCGCCCGCGTGATCGGGGGCGCAGTGGCGCGACAACTGCTTGCATCGGCTTGCGGGATGCTTTTTGAGGCTTGGGTGAGTGCTGTCGGTGATGTGCAATGGGGGAGGATGCCGGAAAATGGGTTGCCAACGGACGAAAATACGGAAATGGTGCGCTGTCCCGACCCATCAGCCGCTGCCAAAATGGTTGCAGCCATCGACGCGGCGCGCAAAGATGGCGACTCGCTCGGCGGCGTGATCAGCTGCCGCATCCAAAATGTACCTGTCGGCCTAGGGGAGCCGGTCTTTGACAAAGTCCACGCCCTGCTCGGCTATGCGATGCTCGGCATCAATGCCGTCAAAGGCTTTGAGATCGGCAGCGGCTTTGCGGGCAGCAAGGGGCGCGGCAGCAGCCACAACGACGCCTTTTTCACCGACGAAAACGGCAGCATCCGCACCCGTACCAACAACAGCGGAGGCATCCAAGGCGGCATCACCAATGGCGAGGAGATTTTTTTCCGCGTCGCCTTCAAGCCCACCAGCACGATCATGAAAGACCAGGAAAGCGTGGACGAATCAGGCGAATCTGTGGTTCTGAAGGGAAAAGGCCGGCACGATCCCTGCGTTGTGCCGCGCGCTGTGCCCATCGTGGAGGCGATGGCGGCGCTCGTGATGGCAGATTTGTGGCTCAGAGGTCGCGGGAGTCGGGTTTGAGGGGAATTGGCGGGGATCTTTTGGATACGATTGCTACGATCGGGTTCCCAGTGATGTTGGGATGCCTCACTATTTCTTAGATAAAAGAATATTAAATTTGCATTTGGCTAATTTGGTTGTTTATTTTGCTTCATAGAATGATCGCGGAGAAGGAATTGATATGAACAAGAAAACACAAACCATCTCGGTCCAAGGCAAGGAGATCGGGGTGACAAGGGTCGGAGACTCTGATTTCATTTGTTTGACGGACATGGTGCGCGGGGAAGAGGGCAATGACCATATCCGCAATTGGATGCGTTCCCGCAACACGGTCGAATTTATCGGACTTTGGGAAACCATCCACAACCCCAATTTTAAAGGTGTCGAATTCGACACCTTTAGAAAGTTTGCGGGGTTGAATAGTTTCAACCTGACGCCTCAAAAGTGGATCGAGTCGACAAACGCCATCGGTTTTATCTCGAAATCAGGCCGTTATGGTGGTACGTATGCCCATGAAGACATCGCTTTTGAATTTGCAGTTTGGCTCAGTCCATCCTTCAAGCTTTATCTCATCAAGGAATTCAAGCGGCTCAAGCAATTGGAGTACGATGCAAATCGTCAGGAGTGGAATGCCCGCAGATTTCTCGCCAAGGTGGGTTATGAGCTGCAGACGGATGCCATCAAGCGCAACATCATCCCAACGACCCTGATTCCTGAGGGCAAACGTGGTATTGTTTACGCAGACGAGGCCGAGGTTTTGAATCTAGCGCTGTTTGGCATCACCTCCAAGGAATGGAGAGAGCAACATCCGGACAAACACCTCCAGGGATTGAACTTGCGTGACGAGGCAACGATCGCGCAACTCATCGTACTCAACAACATCGAGGTGATGAATGCCGAGATGATTGAGCAGGCAGTGCCCCAAGGGATTCGATTGCGAAACCTTCGTGAATCTGTCGTGCGGCAATTGCAGGTCTTCGTCAACGATTACCGCATCCAGCGCTTGGAACTTGGTCGCGCCGAGTATGCCGATGAATTTCGAGATTGACACGAGCGGGCAAGCGAGGTCCATGCAATGATTCGCAGTCATTCAATATGATTAGAGTGCGTAACAATCTGGGGGAGCCCGTGGCCTCCGGCCACAGGGCTATCGACACCACGCCTCTGGCGCAGGACGATCAAGATCGCTATTTCCGACCTACTTTGATTGTCGATTCGGTCATCGTCAATGCCCTCAAAGGATTTTACGATCCCCCAATTTGTTACACACTCATGTGTTTACCCCCCCCCCAAAAAAAAACCTGGACCGTACTACCCAAAGGCAATTCGGCCCAGTGGAATTGTAATTCAAGCGGAATCAAAAATCAATGCATCACCACCACCTTGCGGCTCAGCTTTACACTTTCGCCGGCCACGTTCAGCAGATATGTCCCGTTGGCGATGGCAGCGAGGTCGATGTCGATCGCGACTTGGTCGCTGCATTGGGTCTCGGTGGCCCAGATGCGCCTGCCGGCCAGGTCGGTGATGCTCAAGGTGATGCATTCCTCCAAGGGCAAGCCCATGCGCACCTGTAGGCGGTCGTGGGCAGGCACAGGGCTCACGTTCAGGCTGTAGCCTTGTGGCATAGAGACGCCCACGACGACAGAGACCGTAATCGTATCCATGCCCGTGCAACCGTCGCCATTGGTGGCTTGCACCCAGTAGGTGCCGCTCTGGGTCACGTTGATGGTTTGTGTCGTCGCGCCCGTGCTCCAGAGGTAGGTCACGAAGCCCGAACCTGCATCGAGGACCATCGTCTGGGTGATGGTCGTGTCATTGCCGAGCAAGACGCTTGGCGATACCGCTTGCTGCACCAAGATGTCGTCGCTGGTCGAGCATCCGTTTGCGTGCATGACGGTGACCGAATAGATACCCGGGGTCGTCACGACGATGCTGCTGCCCGTGCCGCCGTTGCTCCACTGGTAGCTGGCCCAGTTGCCAGGCGCTGAAACCACTGTGGTGCCGCCGGCACAGACTTCGGAGTCAGGACCCAAATCCACCGGGGGAGAAGGGATCGTGTTGGTCGTCTGGTTGGTGAGGATCGGCGGCTCTTGGTCAAAGAAAATGCGCGCACCGTTGTTGATCACCGTGCAAGGCTGGTTGCCCGGGCGCTGGTGCAGCCTGAATTTCACAAAGCCATGGCTGGCAGCCTGGTTGGAGCTGCTGTCGGCAAGGTTGATGTTTTCAAAGCGGAAGATGATCTCGTTGCCGACCACGATGTAATTGTAGCTGGCGCTGGCCACGAGTGCCTCCAATGAACTCAGGTCGAGGTAGTTGGTGTCGATCACGTCACGCACCACCACATCCTCGGCCGTCGCCGTGCCGATGTTTTGAAAGTCCACACGGTACAGCAGCAAGTCGTTGTCATCGATGATGTCGCTCTCGACATAGCCACGCATCGCGAAATTCTGTGCGGCCACGTGCTTTGAGTTTGGGTCGTAGGGCCCGCGCAACATCTCGTAGCTCAACTCGGTGTTGTTGAAGAGGTTGCAATCCACGGGTTGGCTACCCGTGATGCTCACCGTAAAGGGGTAGATCGTACCGGCAGTATCGCAGCCGATCGCGCAGTCGATCACAAGGTTGCCGCATTGGCCGGGGATGAGGATGCCGACCGGAAATTCGTAGGTATTGACGCCAATCGTGGTGTAGGGGATCGATGCAGCATAGGGAACGACGGAATCGACCAGCGTCACGGTGACCACTGCATTGGAATCTGGCACGGTGCCGTTGTTGCAATAGGAGACAAAGACCTGCGCGCTGTCGCAGCGACGGATGAAATTGGTGCCGATGCTCGCCGTGAGGTCGGAGCAGTAAGTGATCGCTGAGTCGGCAAAGTCCAAACCGGTAAACACGTTGCCCGCCAGGGTGACATTGTATGTACCGCCCGGCACACAGTTGCTGGGCAGGAACAGGCCCGTCATGTATTCGTTGATGGCATAGGAGCCGGCGGCGAGGCCCATGTCGTACTCGCCATTGGCATCGGTCCAGGCATAAAACTGCCCCCCATTCGCAAGGATGCCGCGGTTCATGATCGGCGACTCGGCCACATCTTGCACGCAGTTGCCGTTGAGGTCAGCGAAGACCTTGCCACGTACAGAGTCTGCGGGTGCTGGCCCGGCACATGCGCCGACAGGTGAGAAACGATACGCATCATTCGTTGCCGACCATTGCATCGGGTAATTGCGCCCAGCCACCACAAATGCGGTCGTCGCATCGATGTGCAAGCCTTGGATGGCCGCGCCATTGTTCCATGTCGCACAAATCGGCTTGTTCAGGATATGAAACTCGATGATGTTGGTGGTCTCATACAGGATCACCTGCTGGCTGAACAGCAAGGTGGTGCAGCTGAACATTGCAACTTGGTCGTAAGAAACCACAAACCGGCGATAAGGAGCCACACCGCGCACGGCATAGTTGATGTTGCCACCAAATGAGGGGTTGAGGTCCTGCCATGGCGTAAGGATTGTGGCATTCGGCAGCCCCGAAGTCGCTCCTGGGAGCGCCGCATTGATCGGCCAAGAACAGTAGGTATTTTGAACCTGCGGGGTGAAGGTCAATACGCCATTGGAGCCAATCGTGACCTGCGTGTAGCTGGAGTCATAGAAACAAAAACTGAATGGCAAGGTCACCGTGGGGCCCCACAAGTCATCCTGTGCGATCCCGGTAGGCGTGTTGCCACTGAAAGGGTCGGGATTAAAAGGGATGGCAGTGATGTTGTAGCTGTTCTGCGCATGCAGCATGGACAAGAGAAAGGCGAAAAATAGGAGGGAAGTGATTTTTTTCATTTGGGTAATGTCTTTTTTGCAAAGGCAATTTGGACAAAAAGAAAACCAACTCCAAGCCGCTCAAAGAAATTGTAGGAAGACATCGCCGCCCCCAACAATTTGATAACCATCAATTTGTTGAATGCTATCGTCCGCATCGACCATTTCCCGGTGCGTTCAGAACACAAATCCCATGCGGAAATACCAGTAGTAGGAATACCATGCGTCGATGGTCCTGATGTACTCGATTTGGTTCCCGTTTGGATCGTAGTGGATCTCCCGCACATTGCTCTGCAGCACGGCGGTCACACCCTGGTTGAAGCGCAGATGCTCCCCTATCGCATGCTGGTAGCCTATGCTCGGGCCTGCATTTTCAAAGGACTTGCGAATGGCGATGCCATTTCCCTCACGGTAGAGCCACCGAGCGCGGTTCACGTCGGCATACAGCCCGATGTAGATGCCCGAGGTCGGGCGACCTCGTTGCAGGAGCAAGTAATACCTGAGCTCACTGAATATCTGCGAATTGAACTTGCGGTAGTCGGGATTGCGGGGGTAGCTGAAGAGGCTTGCGCCTAGCCCGATCTGCACCGAGCCATAGCGCATGAGTGAGCGCTCCAGACTCATGTTGGGGAGCTTGAACGCCGTGGACCAAGGCTGCGAGGTGGGCGTCGGCGCGCTGGGGTCCCGACGCTCAAAACATTGGTGCCAGCCGATGAAGAGGGTCTTTTGGTTGGGAAAGCGCTTGGGCTGCGCACATAGCGTCAATGAGCAGGAGGCAAAAAGCGCGAAGAAGAGCAACTTTGGGCATGGTAGTCCAGCTCTTTTGCGGGCATACCGCCTCCCATCCCTAGGAAATGCCTCTTCGCCCGTGCATCGGGACCGCTGCGAACCATTGGTTACCCATCGCTTCATGCGACCAAATCACGCCAATCACATGTTCATTTGCTAGATGTGGCAGTTTTTTTGGAGGGTACCGTTTTTTGCACCGTGCTTGGTCCGGCTTCCTACTCCTGCCTCAAAGCTTCCATCAGCGCATCGACAAAACCATAGGGATCGTCCAAAAACACAGCATGCGATGCGTTGTAGAGTACATAGGTATGGCGTTCCCCGATCACTTCCTCGATGGCTTGGATGCTCGATTGGTCAAAGAGTCCGTCGTCTTCGCCAAATATGCCGCTGATTTTGACCGTTTTCACAAGCTCTGCCAGTAGCGGCAGGTGATTGTTGGTGGTGTATTGCTCTTTTTCATAGAATCCGGTGACAGGGGGGAAGCTGCTCTTTTTCATCCATGGGGCAAGCTCATGCTTGGCGACCTTTTTCTTGACCTTGGTGCCCTCCTTCATGGCCTCTTTTGGGGTGTAAAGGCCATTGGCCATCGCATACATGAAGCTCGTGGTGGCATATTCCAGCTTGGTGCTGTCCATCGCCGCCAATGCATCGATGCTTTGGATGCCTCGGTCGTCCTCTTTGTCTTCCATCGCCATCCGCACATTGCCTTGGATGGACCTGAAACACTGCGGGAAATCCATGGGCGCGGAGATGAGCACGATCGAGGCAACCATTTCCGGGTGTTGTTCGGCAAATTTCACGGCCACCGAGCCACCAAAGCTATGTCCCAGCAAGTGGGCCTTGGCGACACCGCGCGCTGCAATGATC
>JANMIM010001211.1:0-6646 GCA_031375795.1 Bacteroidota bacterium | reverse complement strand
CAAAAAAGAGGTTGTGGTGCAGCAGGTTGTCCAGTCGCTTGCCCACACCGATGTAAAACAGGAGGCAAGACGGGGCCATGACGCGACTGTCCCAGTACTTTTGCGGATAGCTTTGCAAGGTCGGCGCAAGCAAATCTTGCTCGATGTGGTGGTAATCGGCTCCGCCTACCACAACATCGGCCTCCATGCTGCCGTCGGCGAGGAGAATGCGCTTGGCCTTGCCCTCGATGACCTCGATCCCCTTTACCTCGGTGCCCAGATGAATCTGCACGCCTTGCGCCTCAGCGACCTTCACCATGGCCTCCACGATCTTGTGCATGCCGCCCATCGGATACCAAGTACCCAGTTGGATGTCGGCATAATTCATGAGGCTGTACAGAGCAGGCGTTTCAGAGGGCTTGGCACCCAAAAACAACACAGGAAACTCCAATAGGCTGATCAGTCGCGGATTGCGAAAATAGTTGCGGACATGACGGGAGAAAGAACGAAATAAATGCAGGCGAAAAACGCCTTTGATTACCCGCATGTCCGCAAACTCCCACAATGAACGTCCTGGTTTATAAACCAGATCTTTTATTCCAACATCATACTTGTAAGCGGCCTCGTCCAGAAACCGCTTGAGCTGAGCGCCAGCGCCCTGCTCGATGGACTCAAACAAATCATACATGCCCTGCATACTGCTGGGCAAATCCATGGCCTCACCCGCCCCAAACCAGACGCGGTAGGATGGATCGAGCCGCAAGAGGTCGTAGAAATCAGAGGTCGATTTCCCGAATTGCTGGAAAAACGACTCAAAGACATCGGGCATCCAGTACCAACTGGGCCCCATGTCAAACAAAAATCCGTCTGCACTGAAGGTCCGCGCGCGCCCACCAGCCTGTGCATGCTTTTCAAGCACATGCACCTCGTAGCCTTTTTGAGCCAAGCAGGCCGCAGCCGAAAGCCCGGCAAACCCAGCACCAATTACCACGACCTTATGCTTCATCTACAAATCATTTGGAATGTAGACCAACAGCGGAGGAAATTGTTTATTAATTTTTTTAAAAGATTAAACATTTTTGGCCCATTGCTAACCAAACGCCATTGCTCTGCAGCAAAGCATTTCAGAAGGCGATTCCCGATGGAGGATCGGTGCAGGTGGCGAATCGATTTTGTCTCCCTATGATCCACCGGTTTGAATCAAGGGGGGAAATCGGATGCGAAGGGCACCGTGTGCGGCTCATCGGTCAAAAGATGAGTCTGCCGGCATGGAAATTACCATTCCAAGCGCCTGGCAGGAAGTCGTCTTTTGTTGAAGGTGTCTTTTGGGGCTTGACGGCAACGCTTGCAATGATCACCCCCGATCAGTGCACCACCTTGTTGACCTCGATGCCCAGGGTGTTGTACTCAAACCAAGTACCGACTTGTTTGCCTGCTTCAAACTTGCCCTCAAATTCCTTGGCTCCGTTTTTGTGATAGGTGGTCCAAAGGCCAATTTTCACGCCATTTTTGTTGACGATCACGTATTTCCCCTCAGACTTGAGCTGCCCCGATCGGTAATATTCCTTCCAAATGCCTGTGGGCTCCCCGTCTTGGTACACGCCTTCGCGCATCACCTGGCCATTGTCATGGAAGTATTGCCACTCTCCCACCTTGATTTCGCCGAGGATGTTTCCCTGGTATTTTTTCTGGCCATTTTCAAAATAGGCCGCTGTCGGTTCCTGGGCCATCAAGGCCGTGCCGGTGAGCAAGAGCAGGAGCATGATGTGCAGGAGATGTTTCATGCTACAAAATACGCAAGTATCATGCTGCGGTCCTTAAAGGTAATCCACAACAGTCGATGCGTTGTCTCAAAATGCCGACAAATGCGGGCTATTTTGCGCCCCAGCGCTTCACGATGGCATCGTAGTCTCGCGTCAATTCAGAGGCGTGGATGCCTGTGGTGCGAATGATGCCCTTGGCGTCGAGGAGAAAAGAAACAGGGATGTTCTTGACGCCAAATTGCTGGATTTCAGGACTTGTCCACTCCATGATGCCCATCACCTGAGCCGGCCAATGCAGGCTATCGTCCACGATGGCTTTTTTCCAAAGTCGGTCGTCCACGTCGATCGAATAGCTCAAGATCTCCACCTGCGAATCGGGGTGCGCATCGTACCAAGCCGCCAAGCGCGCATTTTCCATGCGGCTCATGCCACAATAAGATGCCCAGACAAATAGATAGACCACCTTGCCACGCATGCTCTTCAAGGAAACGGAGTCTCCCTTGAAGGTCTGCATCGTGAAATCCTCGGCCTCGTAGCGAATGAATGGGTCTCCGTACTCCAAAATCTGTGTTTCGAGCCAATTGACGTATTCCGAGGAGACCTGCTGGGCGCGCTTTTTCTCGATGTATTGCTGAATGTAATAGAAGTCGCCCTCGACGTTGAGGTTGTAGACGGCGTAATCTGCCAATGCCGGCAAGCTCACGGTGTCTGCAAAACCCATGACATAGTCGCGGTAGGCTTCGGAATCCTTGTCGGCCATCATTTCCTTGGCCGACCAAGACTCGGGGTTCATCTCCCGGTTGAGGCTGCGCAGGTCACGCATGTTGCGCATGAACTGGGACCGCAGGTGGCTGCGACGCTTGTTGAATTCAAACAAGATCTTGCTACCCTTGCTTCCTGAGGGTTCGGTCATGGAAAATTGGCCTGCCGATGCGTCCAGATGGACGGCTTCTGCAGCGGCGTAGACGAGCAGACTTTGTTTGCTCGCCATGCGCACAGAGTAGATGCCCTCGATTTTGCCTTGGGTGCTCAGGCTGAAATTGCCTTGGGCATCGGTGGTGGCAGAATCGACCACGACATTGCCCGTGGGGAGCACTTGGTCCAGAAACACCTTGTCGTTGAGATGATCGGCGATCTTGCCCGAGACCACATACCCGTCCTGCGAAGCGGTGGGGTTGCAGCCACAAGCCAAGACAAGAAGCATCGTCAAGACAATCAGAAGTCGGTATTTCATAGGTCCTCGGGTGAGATCAGGCCAAAAATAATACAATAATTGGTTTCAGCCTTGCCCTAATCCAATAGGCCAAGTCGTGAAGCAAGTTGCACAGCCTCCATCGAGTTGCCGACCGCCAGTTTTTGCAGGATACGTTGCCGATGGGTGTTGACGGTATGGACGCTGATCGACAGGATGTCTGAGATTTCCTTGCTCAGGTGCCCACGTTGGATCATTCCCAGGATCTCCCGCTCGCGGTCGCTCAGCACCGCCCGGTCGCTCGACTGCGCCTTGGCTACATGTTGCTCCAGTGCCACGGATTCCCCTGTGCGGAAATTCAGGATGGTTCCCTCCACACCACGGTCGATTTCCTGGCGAGGCGACAGGTCGATCATGCTCATGGACAACCAGAGATTTCCCAGGGGATCCTGCTCCAGCAACTGGTGCTGCTCGATGATGCGCACGTACCGGTCGTCGTGGCCCAGCACGCGGTATTCATTGACCATCTTGTAATCTCCCCGCAGCGCCACAGGCGCCTCAAAGGAAAATTCCAGCATTTGCACACCCATGCTGATGAGTCCCCAGAAATCGTCGGGGTGTACACGGGAATCGAAATAGGCATTTCCTTCCTCAGCGATCTGCGCATGGTCATAGCCGAGCAATTCGCCAAAGTTGTAGGATGCAAAAGCATGCTCACCGCGGTGCATGTCAAACACGGTGACGGCACTGTTGCTCACTTGGGCGAGTTGCCTGAGCAAGGTCTTGTGCTGCTCGAGCTTGCCATAGTCGAGCAGCGATGCATCAAATTGCTGGCGATTGCGCAACTCCAAATAGCGCTGCATGAGTGCTTCCATTTCCTGCATCCCCAAAATTACTGATTTATCAGTATTGAAAGCCGACCGCCGACTGCGCTGCTTAGTACCATCGCCACAAAGTACTCCAAAGCACGTTTCTATGAAAAAAATCGCATTTTCCATCCACGTCGCAACACTACTCTCAGGTCTCCTCCTCACCTTCACTCTCACTCTCCCACTCACACTGAAGGCGCAGCCGGTATTTGCCGACCTGCATTGCCACTCACTCCTGAAGCCATTCTACTCAGGCCTGGACGACCCATGGGCCTTTTGGGAGCACAACTGCGCGCCCGACGCCTATGGGGTGGTACTGGAAAAGGCGGCCGACATCCCCAAATTCACCCAGGGCAATTTTGAATCGATGCACCTGGGAAACGTGCGCCTCGTGTATGCCTGCCTGTCGCCTTTGGAATATGAGATGCGGCATCCGAAGGTGTTTCGCGACCTCGGCAAGCTGCGCAACACGTATGCCTGCATGGCCGGCGTGAGCCCCGATTGGGAATTTTTCATGGACAAAAAGGTCGATTACTTCCAGGAATTGCTGGGGCACCTTGCGATGCTGGCGCGGGGCGACGGGCAGCGCTATGCCATCGATGGCGACACTTTGCGCTACGACGTGATCAACACGGCAGCGGAATTCAGGGCCGTTTTGGCGGATCCCAAGCGGCTGGGCGTGGTCGTGAGCATCGAGGGCGGGCACGCGCTGGGCGAGGGTCCGATCACACAGGAGATGCTCGATTCGCCTGATTACCAATTGCAAGTGCTGGAACACCTCGACGTGCTCAAGGGCACCCGGCCAATGGACCGCGCGGGAAATTTCCTCACCCTACCCGTGACGGTGATGGGGCTGAACCATTTTATGTGGAATGGATTGGGCGGGCATGCAAAGACATTCGGGCAGGCTTTTGGCTTGCTCTTGCCGCAGACAGAGGGCATCAATACGGGTCCTACGCCTCTGGGGGACCGCGTCGTGCAGCGTATGCTCGACCGCAGTGCAGGGCGGCGCATCCTCGTAGATGTGAAGCACATGTCGGTCGCCACGCGCAATTGGTACTACGGTTACCTACACGAACTGCGTGCCAAGGGCGACACGGCGCCCGTCGTCGCCACCCACGTCGGCATCGCGGGTGCAAGCTGGCGCACGATCGACGACCCGATGGCCCAAAAACAGATCGCCACCTGCGAATGGCTCAACCAAAACGACATCTCGCTCTTTGACGAGGACATCCGCGAGATCGCATTGAGCCATGGCATCCTCGGCCTCATGCTCGACAAACACCGCGTGGGCGGCACCAAGGGCAATGCAGCCGTGGACGAGAGCCATGTGGGCTCGCAAGAGCGCCGCAAGACCTACGTACACCTGCTCGTGCTCAACATGATGGAGGTCGTGGACGCCCTGCAATCAGAAAAAGCCTGGGACATCATCGCAATCGGCAGCGACTTTGACGGCATGATCAGCGCGATGGAAACCTACGACAGCGGCCTGCAAATGCCGACCCTGCGGGATGATTTGCTGGCGTACTTCAATGATCCTCAGGATCTTTGGGATGTGTACCCGCGCCGCAAGGTGCAGCGCTACATGTACGGGCTCAGTGCGGAAGAGATCGTCGATCGGGTGATGGGCGGGAATTTGGTGCGGTTTACGGAGCGGGCGCTGGAGGGGGCTGGGTTTTCATCCACCGGGGCAGAGGCAGCCGATGGCAGCCACTGAAACGGCAATCGGCAAGGCAGGGCTATCTCGGTGACGGCGATCTTCGCACATTGATGCCTAGCACGAGAGGGCCGCACGGCATCGCAATTGTGCCTAAATTGCAGCCATGATGCTGAGTTTTCAAGAAGCTATCGCGCTGGTCATGGGCAGTCCTGTGCTCCCTAGTAGTGAATCCGTGCAACTAGGCAGCGCCCTGGGCCGCGTGCTCGCCCAAGACATCGTGGCACCCATCAGCCATCCGATCTTTGACCAGACGGCGGTGGACGGCTATGCGCTGCGCTTTGCGGATTTGGCTGCAGGGCAGCCGCTGCGCGTCGTGGACATGATACGGGCGGGTGATGCGGGCGAACGCGGCCTGGGCCCGGGCGAATGCAGCCGCATTTTCACTGGCGCGCCGCTCCCGCCGGGTGCGGACACGACCGTGATGCAGGAGCTCACGCAGCGTGAGGGCGATCAGCTGCACATCATGGACAAAGGCCTGAAACTGGGCGGGAATGTGCGCCGTGCAGGCGAACAAATACGCGTAGGGGCCCTGGCGCTCGCCCAAGGTGCGACGCTCAATCCCGGCGCCATCGGGTTTCTGGCTTCCTTGGGGATTCGAGCCGTGGAGGTGGTCAAGCATCCCAGAGTGAGCATCATCGTGACGGGCGACGAATTTGCGGAGAATGAACACGATTTCAGGCGCGGCAAGATCTTTGAATCCAATGGCCAAATGCTGCAGGCTGCCTTTGCAGCGCAAGGCATTCACGCCAAGTTCCAGACCTGCTGCGACGATTTGGCGACTTTGCAGGCCATGGTCGCCACCGAATCGGTCGCATGCGACCTCCTGGTCCTGACCGGCGGCGTCTCCGTCGGCGACTACGACTTCAGCCGCGCTGCGCTGGAAGCCAATGGATTCGACGTCGTCTTTCACGACGTGCTGCAAAAGCCCGGCAAACCCCTACTCTTCTGCCAACGCGGCGCACAATTTGCCTTTGGATTGCCTGGCAATCCGCGGGCATCGCTGATGTGCTACTATATCTATGTGTTGGCGCTCATGGATCGGCTGCTGGGCAAGGCCAAAGTGGGTCTGCCGACATTGACCCTGCCCCTGCAGCACGACTATCGCCGCAAGCCCGACGGCAAG
>JANMIM010001144.1:0-1425 GCA_031375795.1 Bacteroidota bacterium | reverse complement strand
TGGCCTGGTGGCCGCAGCCGATCCACTGTACCACGCCATGACCGGCAAGAGCTCGATCTCCCAAGATGGGCACGTCACCAACCAGTGGTTTGCCTACGGCCTGGTCTACACCTTTTCGGTGCTCGTGATGGGTTTTCGCTTCATCCTTAAATACCGCCACAGCAAATACCAGATCCTGCGCACGCTGTCGGTCTCCTTTTTCCAACTGGTGATCGCCTTCAGCCTCCCGACGGTGTTTGAGACGCTGAATGAGCAGCAACGTCAGGCCTTTGAGCCAGCCGTGGCGCAGTATCAGCCAGTGTACCAGAGCTATGATTCGGCCAAGACCAGTTTTTACGCCGCCAAGGACAGCATCGACAAGGGTGTGGATGCGGCATCCTATACCAGCATGCTGCCCGGCTTGCAGTCTGCCTACGACAACGCCAAGGCTGCGGCACTGACCGCACAAGGCCCTATGCTCGCCAAGAGGCCACAAGTGACGGCGCATTATTTCAGCTATTTCTGGCCTTTGGGCTATGACCGCATCATGCCGAGCACGATCGAGTACTATGGCGGGGTGGAACCCTATGACGGGGTGCATGTGCCGAGCGCAGACGGCAAATACCTTACTTCCAGCGCCGGTTTTGGCACGTTTGGATGGTTTGCAATCTTCTTTGGCCTCTTCATGAGCACGGGCGGCGTGGTCTTGCTCACCTATTTTTTTGGGAAACGCTGGTATTGTTCCTGGGTTTGTGGCTGCGGCGGATTGGCCGAGACGGCGGGAGACCCCTTCAGGCAGCAGAGCGACAAGTCCCTCAAGTCTTGGCAGATCGAGCGCTGGACGATCTACTCGGTGCTGTCGCTCGTGACCTTGGTGACGCTCCTGTTGCTGGTCGATTGGAAATTTCATTTCCTCGGCGACACGCTCAAAAACAACATGAAGAGCGGCTATGGCTTCCTCATCGGCTCCATGTTTGCGGGTGTGGTCGGCACCGGCTTCTACCCCATCCTCGGTTCCCGCGTCTGGTGCCGCTTTGGTTGCCCGCAGGCCGCCATCCTGGGCCTGCTCCAAAAATACTTCAGCCGCTTCCGCATCACCACCAACGGCGGCCAATGCATCTCCTGCGGCAATTGCAGCACCTATTGTGAGATGGGCATCGACGTGAAATCCTATGCCCAGCGCGGTGAAAACATCGTGCGTGCCTCCTGTGTCGGCTGCGGCGTGTGCAGCAGCGTGTGCCCACGCGGCGTGCTCAACCTGGAAAACGGCCCCACCGACTCCCGCTACAATGGCCTGAATCCCATCTCCATCACGATGGAGGAGATCGTGGTCGTGAATCAGAATTAACAGAATTTCCGGAATTTTCAGAATTCACACCCAGTGCCGAGCTTGTTGGATTCCCTCGTGTGGAGATACAGAATTTCCGGAATTTTCAGAATTCACAC
>JANMIM010001096.1:0-9075 GCA_031375795.1 Bacteroidota bacterium | reverse complement strand
CAAGCACTCTGGGCCTTTGCAGACCGATACCAGATACTTTGACCTATTACCGTGTAGATGCTTCTAGCGATAGTGAATTCATGATTGCTGAATACAATCTATCAATTGCGATGAAGATTTGTTGCTGAACGTCCTCTTCGTACAGAGCCACACTACCTTCCATTACTCTCGGAATTTCCACGAATATCCTAGCCAGCTCTTTGGTCACGAACAAAGAATCCTTCTTGATCGATTCGATCAGAACAATTGTCTCGTTCACGTCGGATAAATCTAAGCCATTTCCGAATCGCAACGTCAGAAGAAAATTATCTTGCGACTCAAATTTTTCCTTTATTTTTCTTTCTGCATCCATATTCTAAGATCCTTTTACAGGTCGAGGTCGATACAATACTTTGATGGCGCTTGGCGGAACTGGCCCTTTTTCAATAAGCACCTCCTGTGATGCTTTCGCAAAATTGCGGGCCGTGATTCCCTTCAGGTAATAATTTCTTATCACAGGATCGTCTAGATCTAGAATTTTGGCTGGTACCTTATCAAGGTCAATTCTAACGACACCGCCACTCCCTCCTTTTAAAAACCAATGCAACGCTACCCCTTTACTTTTCGTTGTAGATATGAATTGCGTTTTAATCCTTGAACCATTGATAACATGCCCTTCTGGCTCGTAATTTGCATTAATATCCTTTGGAAAAAGAGGCCCGTCAGGGATCTCGCCCTCGCGCAATACTCGATAAACAAAATTGCCTTTTTCTTCCTGTTTTTTCTGAGTGGTAGTTTGGCTCTTCGTTTCAGCCGAGGAATGGGCTATACTGTAAGCCTCAACTAATTTCTCGGCTTTTTGACTTGAAATCGAAGTTGCATGCACGGTTTGATCAGGAGCATATACCGTTGGCACGTAGGCCATACCTGGGATACATGGAATGTATCCGGCTCCTGGAGGTGCTAATTCTGGCAAACTGCGTGCTCCGGAATTTGATTCTATCTTAATTCCACCCGCATATTCATAGGTGCCATAGAGTACCAAACTCACGATCCCTACTTCCAAAATAGCCTCTGTTAAAGGAACCACTAACCACGGCTCAAGCCCATCCAAATCCATTGCCTGAATCGGCGTATTTCCCGCATACTGATAAGGCGTATACCAAGGATAATCCGGCGCCAAAGGATCCACACTCAAAAACCGCCCCAGCCTAGGGTCATGGATCCGGAAACCGTAGTTGTACATATTCCCCTCCCCATTCCACTCGTCATCAGCTTCCTTGCCATTGAACCCAAACCCATACCCATCCTCACTCACATAATGCCGCCTCGCCAGCAACAACCCAAACGGCTCATAATCCGACATTTCCACCACATCGGCAGCATAATATTGCACCGAAGAAGGCATCGCCATCGGCCCCATCCCAAGCTTTACATCAGAGACGACAGCAAGCACATTGCCGAGGTGGTTTTTGAGTTCATAGACCTTATGCCCACGGTGCAAGACAAAGGTCCCCACCACAGCCTTGCCGCTCGGGTCCGGGTCCAAGCCAGGGTCGATATTGCCGACCGAGCCGTCATCCGCAGAAACACCGCCGCCAGACACAATCGGGCCGCCGTAGCTGTCCCGCTGCACAGATTTCAAAGAACTCCGTCGACCCAGCGAGTCGATCAAACTATCAGCAATATAAGCATTACCTGCCGAAAGTCCATAAAAATCCCCGTACGAAAACGCATCCACGGTCACACTTGATGCAAAAGTGACCTCCACAATCCCGCCCCGGTCAGGCAGCGGCAGCGTATTTTGCATCACCACGCAGCGCTCATACTCCGCAGGCAAGGCCACCGTCCGCACAAACGCAGCCGCATCGGCCCCAAAACCCACGATCACACGCTCCCCGGCCGCAAGGCTGTCGGCCAAGACCAAGGAATCCCCGCCCACACGCAACTGGTAATCAGACAAGTCCAAATCCTCACCAGATTTGTTGATCAGCACCACATACTCCCCCTCATGGTATTCCTTCCCTGCCGGGAAGTCGTCGCCAGTCTTGGGTGAGTCATACATGATCTCGCCGATCACCAAGGACGCCATGCGCCCACTGGGGTCGCCCAGCCCCGACTCAGCGCCGCAATCCCTCACGCAGCGCTTGCTCATCAGCACGCCGTTCAGGTCCATGCCCAGGCGGTCGGCCCCGTAGATCGGATGCTCCTTGAGCCAGGTGTAGAGCGTGTCGCCCTCGCGGTACTGCTCATAAACCGCCATCTCGTTGCCTTGCGGGTCGCGCACATACCACTCGTCGCGCACCACGTCAGGCACGCCCACCGAGACCGGCGTCACCGTCTGCTTGTGCACGCGGTTGCCCGTGCCGTCATACCAGAAACTCAGCTCCGTCAGGTTGTCGGGATTCGCCGCCCTGTCCACATGCCGCACCTTGCCATGCAGGTCCCATGTGATGCCGGCGATGTGCTCCGCGTTGTCGCCCACGAGGTTGCCAAGTGCGTCATACTGGTAATTGCCTGGCAGTTGCGGGTCCATCGTCCCAAACCCGCCAGGCTGCGGCCCCAGGTCGTCGTCGACATAGAGCAGCTTGTTGTCGTGCTTCTTGCCATTGCCGTCCACCGCGTAGTGGTAGGGACTTTGTCGGCCGGCATGTTGTTCAGGTAGTTTTGCGAGCCTCCGCTCAGTCATCGAATCCGTTCATTTTTCAAGTTTGACATTCCGACATTCCTTATCTTCGGATAAAGTCTTGTGGCCATGCAGTTTGTTGACCCCAAAAACGACTTCGCGTTCCGGAAGATCTTCGGCAACGAGAACAAGAAGGTGATCCTGATCTCCTTCCTGAATGCCGTTCTTGGGCTGGAGGGGCCGTCGCGCATCTACGAATTGGAGCGCTTACCCTACCATTTCCCCATCATTCAGGGGCTCATGTCGACAATCGTGGACATCAAGGCCAGGGATGGAAATGGGCACAGCTACATCATCGAGATGCAGGTCGCCGAACCCGACGGGCTGGAAAAGCGGCTGCTCTACTACCTGAGCAAGGAATATGTGCATCAAATCGACAGTGGCGAGAAATATGCGGAATTGAAACCCGTGGTTTTCATCGGGATCTTTGAGTTTACATTCACTGCGAACTTGGATTGCATCAGCCACCATGCCGTCTGCGACGTGCAGTCTGGCGAGCGGGTGATCAAGGACATGGATTTTTTCTTCCTGGAGCTGCCCAAATTCAAAAAGACGCTCGCGGAATTGTCCAACATCATGGAAAAATGGCTCTATTTCATCAAGGAGGCAGAAAATCTGGATGTGGTACCCGCCGACTTGAACGACGAGGGCCTGACCCAAGCCTACCACGACGCTGCGAAATTCACATGGACCAAGGACGAACTCAGCGCCTACGATTACGCTGCCATGCGCGAGCAAGACGAGCGCGGCATCAAGGCCCTGGCAGAACGAAGGGCAGAGGAGAAGGGCAAGGCTGAGGGCAAGGCTGAGGGCAACGATGCGGGGCAGGGCCAAATCGTTCGTTTCCAAGCAGCGCAAGGCAGCACGCCCGATGAGATCTCCGCCAACACGGGCCTGTCTGTGGAGCGTGTGCGGGAGCTGCTGGGGATGGAGCCCTAGCAGGCGAAATTTCCATGGCTTGGTTTTCAGCCACTTTCTTTACAAGGGTTGAATTCTTGAATCGTTCCCGGGGCATTGCGGGGTTGCAACTCCATCGTCGAGGCCGTGAATAAGATCCTCAAAAGCAGGTATATCCGCCTCAAGGCACCGCCAGTCGGGGCCGCATCGGAAAAAGTCATGGCTTGGGCCATCCACGACTACGATGCCATCCGCCCACACACGAGCCTGCAAGGGCTCACCCCGGCCGAAGCCTATTCAGGCATCGGCGTGGAAACCCTGAGCATATCAGAAAACGTAAAAGCCGCCTGCATGGCGCGCATTCAAGCAAACAAAAGAGATTCCTGCAAAGCTGGGTGCTAGAGCAGCAGCAAAACCGCCCGATTCCAAAGCTCATTTCCTGAACCAAGGAAACGCCAAGCCGAGATGATCCGATCGGTTTTAGCCCAAAAAGAGCCTTGGTTTTTTTGCCTGATTACCAGGCCTGTCCTTGTATGGGACGCTTTTTCACAGGGTTTTCTTGGGTGTTGGAGGTCAGCACCACGCATTCCTAGGCCACCCAAAGACCGCCAACCCTCCAATCAGCTCCACTCTCCCCATTTTCCAAAACCCAACCAAAAGCGACCAACTCTGATCTCTGCCTGTCCCCCCGCTCGTTGAGCGCCGTGTCCCCCCGCACTTGGAGCGGGACGCGGCGCTCAACGAGCGGGGGGACGCGGCGATCCAAAGATCGGGGAACTCTGAACTCTGATCTCTGATCTCTGAACTCTGAACTTCCCCCACACTTTCTGCTCCTCACCATCAAAAATATTTGATTCTCGACGTTACGATTGCTAATTTGGCGCAACTCGATGAAACGGCTTACCCGCAAGGCACATCGGAAGCACCATGGCTGTGGTGTTGAAACACGTCTTGAGGGTATCGGTTTGTAGGATTTGAATTGGTTTTTCCGCCGAAAACAGGACAATGCAATCAGCAATGGCCTGTTGGGGAGGGAAAGTCGAGAAGAAGGATGCGTTTATTAGCCAGGAACCTTTTTGTGATGAGGAAATTTTTATTGTCGTGCCTGCTCCTGATCGCCTGTCTCGCCACAGCGACTCAACTGTCAGCCCAAAACACCTGTTTGGCCGATTGGCAATACACCCGCGCCATTTCAGCTAGAAACGCAGGGTTTGGACTTCTCAACGACTGGCAAATCAGGGTCGTGCTCAACACCCAGGCCCTGATCGCCGCCGGCAAGATGAATGCCGATGGTTCCGACATCCGCTTCACCAGCAATGATTGCTGCACAGAGCTGCCATATTGGATCCAGGGTGGCCTCAACACCCCTGCGACCACGATTTGGACCCGCATGCCGCAACTCGTTTCCAACGACACCACGTGGCTGCAGATCCACTATGGCAATCCCGCCGCCAATACTCCCATCTCCAACATCGACCTCGTGCACTTCTCGGTGGGCAACGACAGCATGGGCACCGCACCTGCCCAGGCAGGCATCACGGCGGCCACGCAGGAGCTCACATTCCCCTTCAACTGCCGCACCGTGCGTTTCCGCCTCTACTCTGGCGACACGATGCGCCTCAAGTTCAAGGTCACCAATGACACCAACATGGTCACGGGCACTTCGCCGTTTTTCACGGCACCGTCTGGAGCGGGCTTCCGCAACTTTGATGCTGAGATGATATCCTCTGCAGGCGGTCACCCAGGCTGGTTTTCCTCCACGGGCGGCAATTTCATGAATTTCTGTTCGCCGATCACCCCTTGCCCGGGGAGCTGTGGCGATATCGTCTACAAGCCGCTGGACCAAGTCGTCTTTGGGGCATTGAAGACCGATACCTGTGGCGTGATCCCGTCGATGAAGGTTTGGTACCGCCGCAGCGTGTTTCCAGACGTCACCACCAACACCACCTGGCCCGAGTTTGACCGCATGCAGCCGTTTGCCATCACGGCCCCCAATGGCACTGACATGTGTTTTAATGATACGCTGAGGTTGGAGGTGAATGATGTGAACGCCGTCTCCTATCAATGGTACCGCAACGGTGGCCTGGTCCCCGGCGCCAATGACACGGTCTATCTCGCCCCGGTGGATGGTACCTACCACTGCGTCGCAGACTTCGGGTTGGATTGTCAATCCTTCGGTTCAGACAGCGTCACGCTCACCTATCGCAGTCCACTGGTGAATCTCGGTGCAGATGTCGAGGTTTGCAGTGATACGGGCTACACCATCGTGGCCGCCCTCGGTTACCAGGCCTATCTGTGGAACGACAACTCCACCCAAAACACCTTGACCGTCTCCAATTCGGGTACATACAGCATCATGGTCACGGACTCCTTTGGTTGCATCGACCATGACACGATCCAAATCACCTTGCGTCCGATCCCCGTGCCGGTGATCAACATCGTGGGCCCCTCGTCGGTGTGCAGGGGTGGGTTGGTGGCGCTCGATGCGCTCAATCCCTCATGGTATGCCTACCGTTGGCTACCGGGCGGTGAGACCAGCGGCAACATCGATGTGGGCACAGCCGGCAGCTACTCGGTGATCGTATGGGACCAGTATTTTTGCAGCGACACATCTGCCAGTGTCACCGTGTCCATTTTCCCTGACCCCGTGTTGGAGTTGGGGCCGCCGACAGGCGTCTGTGAGGGCAGCAGCGCCTTGCTCGACGCCGGCACAGGCTGGACCAGCATCGTATGGCCCGACAGCTCCACCAACCAGACCTTCATGGTGTCCACGACCGGCTATTTTGTCGCCAGCGTCACCGACACCAACGGCTGCACCGATACCGACACCGCGATCGTGCAGATCTACAACAATCCGACGGTCGACATCGGCCCGAGCGATACCCTCTGCGCGGGCACCACGATGCTGCTCGACGCCGGCCCAGGCATGGCGAGCTATGCTTGGACCAATGGCGCGCTCACGCAGACCATCAACGCCGGGCCTGGCGTGTACAATGTCTCCTTTGTGGATGCCAATGGTTGCAGCGGGACCAGCAATGTTGTCTACTTGACCGCCTACACCAGCCTCACGGTGCCCACGGTGATACTGGCGGGTACCAGTTTGTATTGCTCCCCATCGCCCAATTTCCAATGGTACCTAGACGGCACCATGATACCGGGTGCCAACACGTCGAGCTACACCCCAACCGTCTCGGGCACCTACTCGGTCGGCGTCACCGATATCTATGGTTGCCAAGATGTCACCTCCAACCTCTATAATTTTGTGATCGAGCAGGTGGTGACGATCAATGCCGAGGACATTCCACAAGGATTCTCCCCCAACGGCGACGGCATCAATGACCGGTTTGTCATCGCCAACATTGCAGAGTTTCCGGGCAGCTCCTTGGTGATTCGAAACCGCTGGGGCGCCGAGGTGTATGTCAAGAAGCCTTACGACAATTCCTTCGGTGGCCAAGGAAACGGTGGCAAGGACCTGCCAGACGGCACCTATTTCTACATCCTGGACCTCGGCAACGGCACCGTTTATCAGGAATATCTGATCATCAACCGCTAAGCCCACCAGCCATGAAAAGGAAAATACTTGCACTCGCAACCTTTCTGATCGGCTTGGTCGCCTGCATGCAGGCCCAGCAAGACCCGATGTACAGCCAATACATGTTCAACCACCAGGTGTTGAACCCCGCCTATGCCGGCAGTTGGGGCTATTTTACATCCAACGTCATTTACCGCAAGCAATGGGTTGGGCTGAATGGGGCACCGGAGACGGGCTCATTCTCCTTTCACACCCCCTCCCGCAACGACCACCATGGCTTCGGGATGAGCTTCGTGACAGACCGCATCGGCATCACGACCACCAATGGCCTCAGTGCCGCATACGCCTTTCGCATCCACCTGGGCGGCAACGCTCGGCTGGCCCTGGGCATCCAAGGCTCGCTCGACAACTACCGCGCCAACTATGGCGGCGTGCGTACGGGAAGCACCATCGACCCCAGCTCCAATCCCAACGATCCTGCCTTCACCGGCAACTCCATCAACATCTGGGCCCCCAATGCTGGCGCGGGCTTCTTTTTTCACACCAAGCATTTTTACCTCGGGGCCTCCTCGCCACGCCTCGTGAGGCAGGCGATTTCCACCGACGAAAACACTTCGCTCGCCACCCTGAGCCGCCACTTCTTCTTCACGACGGGCGTGATGATCGGCAGCGACGAGGCCACGGTGAAGTTCAAACCTTCCATCTTGGCGAAGTACACTCCCGGCACACCCCTGCAATTTGACTTCAACGCACATTTCCTGCTGGCAAACCGCCTATGGCTGGGTGCCTCCTTCCGCACCGAAGACGCCATCGTCGGCATGGTGCAGTTGCAGGCCCTCCAATGGCTCAGGATCGGCTACGCCTACGACTACATCACGTCCGACATCAACCGCTATGCCAGCGCGTCGCATGAGTTTTTGCTCGGCTTGGACCTGAATTTCAAGCGGAAAGCCATGGTTTCCCCACGTTATTTCTGATCAATTTCCCTACCGTTTGAAAGCGCTGAATTTCTCCGATCAAATGAAGAATGCCAAATACTTCGCCGTTCTGCTGGGATTGATCCTGCTGTGTGGCAACCTCGTGGCCCAATCTGGACCATTGAAGAAGGGTGACAAACTCTATGACCACATGGTCTACCCGGGCGCGGTGCGGCAATATGAGCGTGGACTCGCAAAGGCCCTGGACCTGCGCAGCATGGAGCGCTTGGCCAATTCCTATGAGCAACTCAGCGACTTTGCCAATGCCGAGAAGTGGTATGCCAAGATCATCACGATGAAGGGCGCCGCACCCATCAATTTTTTCCGTTATGGTTTGATGCTCAAGGCAAATGGGAAATATGCCCAGGCCCGCGACATCTTCCAGGCCTACCTGCAGACCGGCGCCAACCCTAGCAGCGCCGCACGCATGGTGGAGTCTTGCGACTATGCCATCGAGGCCGCCAAGGACAGCACCCGATACAAGATTTCCCCGGAATTGTGCAACTCCAAAGGCTCGGAGTTTGGCCCCGTGATCTACCAGCAGGGCCTGCTGTTTGTGGCAGAGCGCCGCTCAGCTGGCAAGAAATTCGTGAACATGCGCAACAACAACGGCTTCTACGACCTGTTTTATGCCGAGCGCAACCCCAAACGCAAATCGGGCGTCAAGATCAAGCCGATGAAAGGCAAGGTCAACCGCAAGTACCACGAGGGTCCGGCTGTCGTCACCAAGGACCAATCCCAGATGTACTTCACACGCAGCAACTTCGTGAAGCAGCGCAAGGGTAGGAGCCCCATGCAACTGAGCAAGCTCAAGGTATTTTCTGCCGACCTGAGTCGTGGCAAGTGGAAGAACGTGCAGCCGATGCCCTTCAACAGCGAGTCCTACAGTTGCGGCCATCCCGCACTGTCGGCCGATGGCAATACGATGGTCTTTGCCTCTGACATCCCCGGCGGATTTGGCGGCTCGGACCTGTATGTCTGCCAGAAGGAGGGTTCCTCTTGGG
>JANMIM010001035.1:0-1679 GCA_031375795.1 Bacteroidota bacterium | reverse complement strand
TGCAGCGACCTGCCTCGGTGGTGAAGGAATTGCTGGAGAATGCCGTGGACGCGGGTGCCACCAAGATCGAATTGCTGATCAAGGACGCCGGCAAGGCCCTCGTTCAGGTGATCGACAACGGCAGCGGCATGAGTGCCATCGATGCCCGCATGTCATTTGAGCGCCATGCCACGAGCAAGATCCGCAAGTCAGAGGACTTGTTCAACATTCGCACGATGGGTTTCAGGGGCGAGGCAATGGCCAGCATCGCGGCCGTGGCGCAGGTGCATCTGCGCTCCCGCCTCCACGACGCCGACCTGGGCCACGAGATCGTGATCGAAGGCAGCGAAATCAAGAACATGGAGCCCTGCATGTGCCCCAAAGGCACCTCGATCCAAGTCAAAAACTTGTTTTTCAACGTGCCCGCCCGTCGCAATTTCCTCAAGACCAACCCCGTCGAGATCAGGCATATCCTGCACGAGTTCATCAGGGTCGCGCTCGCGCAGCCCGAGATCGCGATGCGGCTGGAAAATCAAGGCACCCTCGTCTACGACTTGCCGCCCGCCGGCCTGGAGGCGCGCCTCATTGCCCTCATCGGCAAGGAATACGATGGGCAACTCATTCCCATCGGCGAGACGACGCACTATGTGGGCATCCAAGGATTTGTCGCGCAACCCGAGATGTGCAAGCGCCGGCAGACCGACCAATATTTTTTTGTGAACCGGCGCTTCATCAAGAGCAGCTACCTGCACCATGCCGTGAAGCGTGCGTTTGAGGGGCTCATTCCCGAGGATGCGCAGCCTTTTTATTGCATTTTCCTCGACATCGCCCCCGAGCACGTGGACATCAACATCCACCCCACCAAGACCGAGATCAAGTTTGACGACGAGCGCACGGTCTACCAACTGCTGCACAGCGTCGTGCGCAAGGGGCTGGGCGAGCACCACGCGGCTCCGCAATTGCATCCCCAGGAAGACGAGAGCTTCATGCGCTTGATCGCGCAGGTGCCCCTGCCCGTGCAGGAGCACACGGAATCGATCAGCAATTTCAGCAGCAAGCCCCGCACGGGCTTGCTCAGCGGCAATGGCGGCACCCACAAGGGCCCAGAGACCTTGCGCAGCTGGGCCGACAGCTATCCAGGTGGCTGGAGCGAAAATGCCAGCAACCAGAAAAAGGAAGCCATTCCCAATTTCCTATTCCCCGACCTCCCGACCACACCCGAGAAACCCGTCACAGATGCGCCGCAACCGGCTGGCCTGCTGGCACAGATGGGCAACCGCTACATCGTGAGCCAGAGCCAAGACGGCCTGCTGGTGATCGACTTCTGCCACGCCCATCAACGCATCCTGTTTGAGCGGCTCAAGCGCGCGGGCGGCAAGGCGGCACTTGCGAGCCAGCAACTGCTATTCCCCCGCACCCTCAATTTCACGGCCCTGGATTTCAGCTTCATGCGCGAGGTCGAGGCCGATGTGAAGCAGATGGGATTTGACCTCAATGAGTTTGGTCAAAATACCTACATCCTGCACGGCGTGCCTGCCGAATTGAAGGGAAGCAAGGCCGAGAAGTTCTTTGAGGAGATCATCGCCGAGGTGCGTGAGGCTGGCGGGGTCGACGTGAAGGAGAAGGTCCACGACCGGCTCGCCAAAAGCATTGCCCTGAAAAGTGCGATGGCCCCGGGCATGAACCTCGACGCCGTGGAA
>JANMIM010001031.1:0-1011 GCA_031375795.1 Bacteroidota bacterium | reverse complement strand
GTCCCGATCCTCGACAACTTCTACCAGACTTCGAGCTATTTCCCGATGCCGGTCGTGCTCGTGGGAACCTTGGCCGAGAGCGGGCAGACGAATCTGGGGCCTTATTCGCTTTGCTTCCCCCACGTCATTTCAGGGCAGCATGCGATGATGCTCATCGCCCGCGGCAACAGCAATACCGCCAACAACATCCGACGCACAGGACTCGCGACGCTCAACTTTGTACCCGACGACCGCGATTTCATGGAAAATTGCGTCCTTTTGGGATTCCCCGGCGAGACGACCGAGGAGAAAATGAAAAACAGCATCTTCACCCTCGGCCCTTCACACCGCACCTCCGACAAGCCGCTGCCACAGATCGTGCTGGAGTCAGTGCAAGTCTTCGAATGCACCTGGGACAGCAGCCATCCGCATGAAACCCATGGCTTGGAGCACCATTATCTGTTGCGCATCGACAAGATCATCATGCAGGCCGAGTGGAAGCAGGCCTTGGTCGAGGGTGGCGAATTCCCCATGCTACCCGTGGATTATGGCTACCGCGACAGCCTCCACTTTTGGTTTACGAAAAGCAAGAAACCATACGCCGTCGACATCCCCAAAGGCCACGGCGTGACCACCGATGCAGTGCTATTCCAAGCCAATCGCATCGACCCGGCTGTCACCTGGGAACCTGCTGCCTGCGCAGAATTGGCGGGAGTGCCGAGGGTCTTTTTGAAAACCGTGCTCACCGGTTGCGTCGATGCCGCCAAGGCGCAAGGTGTGTCCGTGATCACGCCCGCTTTCCTCCATGAGGTGCGCAAGAAGCGTAAGGAAAACAAAGGGCCGTCTTTGCTGGAGAAGATTGGACGATTTTTTGGAATGGGATAGTTGATGCGGGGCTTTGTTTTTCCCAAAGAGCCTTCAGATTCGCTTGGGCAAATGGCGATGGTTTGGTGATCTGTCAATCGCCCACTTGAAATTTTGCGCTACCTTGCGTGTAATATGAAGCCCGAAAAATTTCTCGCGAAAATTTTG
>JANMIM010000997.1:0-6232 GCA_031375795.1 Bacteroidota bacterium | reverse complement strand
CCCGCATGACCACCGTGCAACGCGACCTGATCCTCACCCCTCCCAATGGCCTCCAAGTCTACAACCTCACGACAAATAGCCTGGACATCTACCGCGCCACACGATGGGAATCGCTGCCGAGCAATCCGGCGTCGAACCTGGTCTATGTCTATTCCCTCGCCGACCTGCCCGTTCCCGCCGGCAGCGCGATCACCTTGGATGCCACCAAGATGTACATTTTCTCAGGGATCGTGAGCATTTCGCCCAATTACCTCAATCTCAATGGCGCTGGCCTGCGGGGGACTGACCCTGCCAAAGATGGCGTCCTCTCCACCGTGAGTGGTGCCGTGCTCAGGAGCACGGGCGTCTCGGTGTACATGGAAAACCTGGCTGTGATTCCAGCGAGCGGTGGCACCAAGGCCTATGATTTTGCAGATGCCTCGGGCAGCAAATTTTGCAATCTTTTTTCAGGCTGTTCGGTCGTGGAAATTGGCATTCCTTCCTTGGGTGTCGGGCAGGTGAGCGGATTCAAGGCGATCACGATTTTGCAGAATTTTTGGAGTTGCGCCGATGGGATCAAAGTGACAGGCAATGTGGGAAAATTTGCCGCGGGCTTCAACTTTATCACCAACTTGACGACAGGCGCAGGAATGGAATTTCTTGGTGGACTCACCATCGATGACATCGATCTCTCCAACAACTATTTTATTTACGCATCGCAACTGGGAGTGAAAGTGAATGCGGGTGCCGCGATAGACCGTGGGCGACTCACCACGAATATGTTCCGTGGCGTAGGAACCAATCTGTTGGGGATTGACGCCTATTCTTTTGGTTGGGAGATGGAGCAAAATACAGATATCCCCAACTCGCGCGCATTTTGCTTTGAATACATGACCAACAATCCTACGGCTACCGCGCTGGCAACACAGGCTGTTTTTTACAAAATAGCTGGCGCGACCACGATGGTGAAGGAACAACGGTTTACAGCGCTCAGCAACAGGATGACGTATGCTGGAAAGGAGCCGATCACAGCGCGGGTCCTGGCGGTGATGGGTGCCCACGCACCGGCCAACAATTCTGATTTTTCCATCGCGATTGCCAAGAATGGCGTCGTGATCGGCAATCCTTATGGTTCCATGGCATCTGCCAGCAACAATGCGAGTTTCCAGATCACGTTGGCAACGGAAGTGGACCTTGTGACCAATGATTACATCGAGGTTTGGATTCGGAAAAACAACACTGCTACGAATTCCATCACCGTCGACGAATTGCAGTTTCGCGTCACAGATTGATCCTGGATTCGTCAGTGTTTTTCGATCATAAATCCACCTTTGTATGCAACACAATCTACGCATCCTCCGCCCATTTTTGCGCCTGTCCCTCCTGCTTACAGGTTCGATGCTGGGTCTCCCCATCGTCGGTTTGTCCCAAGGCGGCTTCGTCATTTCCAATGGCACACAGGTCGTGGTCGACGGCAATGCCAGCATTGTCGTCGTCGATGGCAAGTGGCAAAACGACGGTGCATTTGCTGCGGGCACCGGATTGGTGCGCATCGAGGGTGCCGGCAGCTCGGCCAATGCGAGCATCGGCGGGCTCTCCACTGCGGGCAATTTCTATGACTTGACCCTCGACAAATCTGCCAATGCCGCCCAATTGGTGAACGATATTGTGGTAAGCCATCAGCTCGCGCTGACGAATGCGCCATTTGATTTGAATACCCACAAACTCACCCTGGCCCGAAGTGATTCCGACGCCGTTGTGCGCACGGCAGGCTACCTCCTCAGCGAACAGCCCGACAATTCCAGCACTGTCGCTTGGTTTGTGGGTACGGCCCCGGGATTGCATACGATCCCCTTTGGCGCAATATCCGGCATCTATATCCCGGTGCAATTCCGTGTCACCGCCGGCAATCTCGACACGGTCAAGGTTTCCACTTATCCCACCAATGCTGCCAACTTGCCGCTACCGGTGACGCCGACTTTGGTGACCAATGTCGCCGATGCCCAGGGAGCCGACAACAGCGCTTATGTCGTAGACCGATTTTGGGAAATCAATCCGACAGGTCCCACGGGCGAGATGACGCTGATCCTCAACGCGCAAGCGAGCGAGGTGGGAACGATCACCAACCTCAGGGCGCAGCGTTGGGACAAGCTGAGCAATACCTGGGACGCTCCCCTCTCGAGCCAAATCAGCTCCCCCACAAGCGTACAAGTGACCAATGTCTCCAAATTCTCGACCTTTGTCATGACGCAAGATCTTCTGCCTGTGCGCGTGGAGTTCCTGGATTTCGAAGCCTATATCGAGGGCTCGCGGGTCGTACTCAAATGGCTGACCGCCAGCGAGATCAACAGCGATCACTTCAGTGTGCAACGGTCGGCAGATGGCTACTCCTTCTCTGAAATCGGCACCCGGCCTGCGGCTGGCAACAGCAATGTGCTGTTTCGCTATGCAAGTGAGGACCTGCATCCACTTGTAGGCCGCTCATTTTACAGGATCGTAGAATATGATATTGCGGGCGGGCCCCTGCTTACCGAGATGCAGGCCGTGTTTTTTGAGGTCCCAAAAAGCATGAGCTATTCCGTCTACCCCAACCCGGCCACGCCAAACAATCTGCACCTGCGCATCGTCGGCGGCGACGGCGAGCAGGTCACCGTGCGCCTAGCCGATGTCCTCGGTCAGGTCAGGAGCAGCACGACCTTGAACCTGGACAACGACATCGTGAACTATTCCTTTCAGATCATCCCCCTCCTTCCCAAAGGCAATTATGTTGTGTGGATCACAGGGGCGCAGGGGAGCACCGGTGTCAAGGTTGTCGTGCAGTAGGTTAACAGTGGGAGTGTGAGAGGGAGAGGGAGTGTTAGAGGGAGAGGGAGAGAGAGTGCGGTGTCTGGTTTGCGAATTTTTTGGCGGTCAAACTGTGAATCCTGCAACGCAATACCGCCACTGTGTAACGCAATGCCGCTTGCCATTCCCGTATTTTGGAGTGTTGTAATGATTCTTTCATCTTAATCGCTTACACTGTGCGCATTCAAGGTTACGATCTCGAAATATCCGTCGATGGCCTCAAGGTCTGCTACGACGACCTGGGCTTCAAAGATGCCCCGACGCTCATTTTCATTCACGGTTTTCCGCTCAATAAATCGATATGGCACCGACAAATGGAGGCCTTGAGCGCCGACTACCGCGTGGTGGCTTACGATGTACGGGGACATGGACGATCAGAATCTGGCCGCCAAGATTTCTCGATTGAATTGTTTACGCACGATCTCCTGTGCCTGATGGAAACCCTGATGATCGGCGAGGCGACCCTATGTGGACACTCGATGGGAGGTTATATTGCGCTACATGCCATCGAAAATCACCCGAGACGATTCAATGGCTTGATCTTGTGCGACACGACCTGCCATGCAGATACTCAGGCTGTCAAAGAAGGACGGATTCAGACGATGGAGGACATCTTGGAAGATGGCATCGAGGTCTATGCCAGCGCATGCATCGCACGCTATTTCGAAGCGGGATCAAGTTGGACCCACTTGCAGGAAATCCAAGTCGTGAGAGAGATGATCGAAAACACAAGCGTCGAGTCGCTCTGCAACACATTGTTTGCGCTTGCGGCGCGGCGCGAGACCTGTAGCAAGCTCCTCGAGATCGGCATTCCCACCATGATCTTGGTGGGTGAACACGACACCCTCACGACCCCTGAAGCGGCGCTTGCGATGCACCACAAGATCAGAGGCTCGATCATGGCCGTGATTGCGCACGCGGCCCACCTTCCCAATCTGGAAAACACCGCGCAATTCAATGATCACTTGCTGCATTTTTTGCATCAATCCATGCCCGTCGCCTCCCTTGTGAGGTGATGAAAACCCGCCTACCCAAAATGTCATCAACCCCCCGAGGTCCCATGCGCGCAAAGGGCCATCAAGCACATCAGTATCCATTTCTTTTACATCATAAATTTCCTAGAAACATGAAAAATTCACCCGCACCCGAGTCCAAAGACCACGATGGTACCCCCAAGGCACCCGTTTTTACCCCGCCGATCCCCAAGATTGAGCATCCTTCCAAGGAAGAAGCAGTGATCGGCGATGGCAAGGAGTTTGAGGTCGCACAGCCCGAGGAGGTGCCCGCCCAGCCGCATGAGCACGGCGTGAATGACCCCAGCGCACGCGATTCCATCTCCGCATCCAGCGAACCTGGATTTTCCTGATATCGATGGTGGACATATTTATGCCTACCTTGTAGCAAGTGCCACCTCGGCGCATGAGACATTGAACCTGCGCAACGATGTGCAGTCTGCCGACCACGATTGTGTATCAGACACGGCGCAGGCAATGCGATCCATCCCGCGCATGGGTGCCTGCAGCCGCGTGAAATCAGTGAATTGTGTAAGGATTCACGCGTGTGCTGTAAGGTCTTCGGCGGCAGGATGACCGAACTTTACACGTTGTTTAGATTTGAACAGGAGAGCTATTGAAGATTTACATCAAATACATGGTCAGCAACCGCTGCAAGATGGCCGTCAAGGAGGAATTGCGCAAGATGGGGCTGCACTTTGTGGTCGTGGAGCTAGGCGAGGTCGACGTGATGGAGGAACTCACTCCTGCGCAGCGGGCTGAACTCAATCTCGGGCTGCAAGCCTCTGGACTCGAACTCATGGACGACCGGAGGGCGGTGATGATCGAAAAGGTGATCCACGTCATCACAGAGATGATCCACCACAGCGAGGAGATCCCCAAGGTCAATTATTCAGACTTCATCAGCGCCAAGGTGGGCTATGACTATACCTACCTCTCCAATGTATTCTCTGAGGTCAAGGGCATCACCATCCAGCAATTCATCATCATGCACAAGATCGAGCGGGTCAAGGAACTCCTGCTCTATGAAGAACTGAACCTGACCGAAATCTCCTACCGAATGCATTACAGCAGCGTGGCGCATTTGTCGAATCAATTCAAAAAGGTGACCGGCCTCACGCCCTCCCAATTCAAGCACCTCAAGGTGCGGCAGCGCAGCCCCATCGAGGACATCGGCAATGCCGAAGCCATTCGACAACGCGATAGCTCCCATGAAGAGACAAAACCCAGCGGCAACGATGAATGAGCAGCAGGACAAATTCATGACCCAGTGCCTTGAGCGGTTTGAGCTCAAAAGCACGGCCATCATGTTGACTGATCTGGAGACAGGTAAGATCGTGTATGTGAATGCTGCATTTGAGAAATTGTTTAACATCCCGCGTGTCGATGCAGCGGGCAAAGACACCTTGGAATTGGGTTTGGCGACGGCAGAGACCCGCAGCAAACTGGGCGCGATGATCCGCAACAATGGCTCCCTGCGTGGATGGCCGATGCAGATCCAGCGCACAAATCATGTGATGATCGAGGTGCTGCTCACCACAGAGATCTTGGAAATCGACAACAAGCCGTATTTTCTCTCCAAGATCGTGGATGTCACCGACATGCTGCTCCATGAGGATGGCTTTGCCCAGCTCGCGGCCATCGTCGATTATTCCGATATCGCCATCGTCGCCCTAGGTTTGGATGCGGTGATCAAGAGCTGGAACAAAGGCGCCGAGAAAATATTTGGTTACGCGGCAAGCGAAGCAATCGGGAAGTCGACCGACGCCATCATTCCCGTGGAATACCGGGCCATGGAAGCTGCCATGCTTGCACGCTTGATCAATGGCGACGAGATACCGCAATTTGAAACCGTACGCGTCAGAAAAAATGGCGAACGATTTCATGTTGCCTTGTCAATCTCTCCCTTGAAAGACCGCGCGGGAAGCATCGTCGGCATCAGCAAGATCACCCGTGACATCACTGAGCAAAAACAGGCGGCCTATGCCCGCAACCTGATCGAGGTGAGCTTGGATCCATTGGTGACCATCAGTGCGGCTGGCACGATCACCGACGTGAACCAAGCCTCGATCAACGTCACCGGCATCAGCAGGGAGCAACTGATCGGCACCGACTTCTCAGACTATTTTACCGACCCCCAGCTCGCCCAGGCGGGCTATGAGCAGGTCTTTGAAAAGGGCTTCGTGGCCGACTATCCGCTCACGATCAGGCATGCCGATGGCCACCTGACCGATGTCTTGTACAATGCCTCGGTCTACAAGGATGCCGAGGGCGTCGTGCTCGGCGTCTTTGCCGCAGCGCGCGACATCACCGCGCAAAAGCAGAGTTCGCAATATGCACGCAGCCTGCTCGAGGCGAGCCTCGATCCGCTGGTGACGATCGACTCACACGGCAAG
>JANMIM010000991.1:0-2524 GCA_031375795.1 Bacteroidota bacterium | reverse complement strand
TATTGCCGCATCGGGCCAGACATCGGGCTCAATTGGGAGCTGGGCGTAGGCAAGTCGATCCATTTGCGCGAGACCATCAGCACCCACACCGCCCTGCACAACACGATCAACCGCCGGCACTTCGCGGGTCGCCTCTTCGCCAACGATCCCGACGTCTTCATCCTGCGCAAAAACAACAATGACCTGAGCCCGCAGCAGCGCCATACCCTACTGGCGATCAATCATATATTTGGAGACCTGCTGTTTACGAGCGACGACATCGGCGGCTACGATGCCGAGACCATGCGCCTGTACATGTCCACGTTTCCCGCCGTCGCCAAGCAGGTCACCGATGTGAAAGTACATGGCGAGGTCTACCACATCTACTTCCATGTCGGCGACCGCCAGTATTTTGTAGCCGCCAATCTGGGGCGGCTCGACCAGAAGATCGCCATGCCGGGGCTCGCCTTCTACCGATTGGGAGAGGGATTTGTGCAAGGCGAGTCGTCCATCTTTCTCAAGCCATTCGAGACGGGAATCTACCTCGTGCAGCCTGCGGCGACCTTGGGCATCTTGGCCAGTGACCTGCACCTGTTTCCCGGTTGCGAGGTGGCGGCATTGACCCAGGGAGATGATGGTGTGCAGGTGACGCTGCACGGGCAGGTGAGCGTCTCGGGCACGCTCGTGTTGCGCGTGGGAGGAGAGGGCCCGACCGTCATGGTCAACGGCAGCGCGCAAGCCGTGCGACCCAAGGACGGCATGCGCCTCGTGATCCTCAAGGTCGTGGATGGCAAATTCAGTTGAACAATGTGCCGCTTGCCTTGGTTCTAGAACTTTCTTCGGACCACAAAAATTGAACACAGAAATGCGCCCTTCAGAGAAGCCCACTTTGGTGCTCGGAGCCTCCACCAACCCTGAACGCACGAGCTACTCCGCCTTGCACATGCTCACCGATGCCGGTGTGCCGGTGCATGCCATCGGCCTCAAGGAGGGCGAGGTGGCGGGTGTACACATCTTCAAGGACACCGAGGACATGACGGGTCAGCCGATCCACACGGTGACGCTGTACCTGAACGCGCAGCGGCAGGCTGAGTGGGCAGATTACATCTTGGGCATTCATCCGCAGCGCATCATCTTCAACCCCGGTGCCGAGAATCCTGCACTCTATGAGGCGGCGAGGGCGCAAGGCATCGACTGCCACAACGCCTGCACGCTTGTGATGCTCAATTTTGGCCAGTTTTGATTCTCACATTTAGAATTGCTAACTTATGGACGGAAAAATAAGTCGACCCATGTTTTCAGAAGTTGTGAGCAGCCGCACAGAAGACGTCGTGGTGAGTGTGCAGACCGCCTACTTGCCCGCGCAATCCAATCCGAGCACGGAGCACTACATGTTTATCTACCGGGTGCGCATCACCAATGAGTCTGACATCAACATACAATTGGTGAGCAGGCAATGGTTCATCACCGACGCCTATGGCCGCAAGCGCAAGGTGGAGGGAGAGGGCGTGGTCGGTGAGCAACCCGTCTTGGCGCCCGGCGAGAGCCATACCTATGTGAGTGGATGTGATTTCAAGACCCCCATCGGGCAGATGAAGGGCTTTTTTAACATGATGCGTTGTGGGCAGGGGCCAAATCCCTACTTCAACGTTCGCATCCCGACATTTTCCATGTGCCTGCCATCCATCCTCAACTAGATCCCATTGAAGACTGCAACCGTTGTATACCAAGGCAATTTGCGCACCGAGGCGACACACGTGCGCTCGGGCAGCCATTTCATCACCGATGCACCCGTCGACAACCATGGCAAGGGGGAGGCCTTCAGCCCGACAGACCTGATGGGCGTCGCCTTGCTCACATGCATGATCACCTCGATGGCCTTGGCAGCACAGGGTCGCGGCTGGGAGATGGGTTTGATGCGGGGGGATGTGATGAAGGTCATGGCAAGCGGACCGCGACGCGTGCAACAACTCCTTGTGGGCATCACCTTTGAGAACAGCCCCTTGGATGCCGAGCAGCGCCAACTCATGGAGGAAATCGCGCTCAATTGTCCCGTAGCCAAGAGCCTGAACCCAGACATCTTGCAAGAGACGCAATTCACATACTTGTAGCCTAGTTTGGAGCGCCTTGTGTTTGGTCTTGACGCACGACGTCTACGATGGCACCCGGCATGATGTCATAATGGCTCAAGTCCAAGACTGAACGGCCATTGTGCACCAAGATGATTTGGGGACTCTCGTGATGCACCCCAAACCGCTCAGAGACCGCATTGGATACATCCCTGAAAAGCAGAAGGTCCAGGAAATGGATTTCCATGTGGGACTTCAAGCGTGTCAGGTCCGACTCCAAACGGTGCTTGGCCGCAGCAGAAATGCTGCAGCGCGTGCTATGCTTGAAGATCAATTGAGGTTTCTGGATCGAATCCTGTGCAATTTGTTCCAGTTGCGAAATCTCGTGCAGTCTTCTCATTTTCAACGGTGATTGCCGACCTTGAGGGCTCGGCATGATTTACTTTGTTGCATATGCGTGCAAGCGGTCATGCTTG